>JBBTEI010000013.1:0-13093 GCA_038042405.1 Pseudomonadota bacterium | reverse complement strand
GCATGGTTCACATCGCCGCCGCCAGATACTGGCTCAAATTTGTCAACGCCGCCTAGAAGCCGGGCGACATCTGTTGCCGTAAAGTTACAGCAAGGCAAGAATCGGGGCCGATATCTTGGTCGGTTCTTTTCGCAGAGACTCTGAAATGTCATAATGCAGATTACAGGGACAATATTTGCACACGGCAATGACTAGAAAAGGAAATGATTATGCTCAATCTTCCAGATTTCGGCGCGACCTGCTCTTTAGGAGCAGTGGCTGTTGCGCTTATGTCAGCGGTCACCCCGGCTGTGGCGCAAACCACCCCTGTGTCAGCCGAGACCAATGTGGGCGAAGAGATAATCGTTACTGGCTCGCGTATTCGCCGAAACCCGCTCGACAATAATTCCCCGGTTGTCACACTCGATCAGGACTCGCTGTCGCAGACGGGGCTTACGTCGGTCGCCGACATACTCCAACGTCTGCCAAGCGCATCGGGCGGGCTCAATACAAAGGTCAACAACAGCGGTAATCTGGGGAACCCGCCAGATGGCGGCGGCGTCGGCGCGGGTTCGGCCGAAATCGATCTGCGCTATCTCTCCGCCAAGCGTACCTTGGTGCTGGTCGATGGCTTACGCTTCGTCAATGGAACCAGCGGAAGCGGCATTCCTGGAACCGTCGATCTCAATACCATCCCCGCCAACATGATTGACCGCGTCGAGGTGCTACAGAATGGCGCTTCATCGCTTTACGGTTCGGATGCGATAGCAGGCGTGGTCAACATCATCACCGTAGCACAGCAGGAAGGCCTGCGTGCATCGGCACAATTCGGCACCTTTCGTCAGGGCGACGGCCACACTTATGATGCCAATATCAGCTATGGTATCAAGAGCGACGCGATCAATTTTGTCTTCGGCGCGAGCTATGTGAAGCAGGAGCCGGTACGATCGGGCGACCGCAAAATTTCGCAATTCCCCAATCCCGGCCAGACGAGTTGCACCGACCCGGTCGGCGGCTGTTCGAGCGCCGCAGTCAATGGTCGTTTCCTGACCAGCTTTGGAAACCAGACAATCTCGACTGCGCCTGATAGCACCCCGACCCTTGCCGAATTGCGCCGCTTCACCGCCGCCGACCGCTTCAATTTCGCGCCCTTTAATTATCTTTTAACGCCGTCTGAACGCTATGGCGCATGGTTGAGCTTCCGCGCCGAACTTCGGCCAGACGTTAACCTCCGCGTCAAGGCGCAGTACAATCGTCGTAAATCCCAAAACCAGGCGGCATTCCTGCCTTTGTTCATCGGTCCCGACGCGGGCAACGGCGCTGGCAGCCTGTTCGACACATTGTCGTTCGATGCAACCAATCCGTTTAATCCGTTCGGCGTCACGCTTTCGGCCGGGGGGCCTGGCAATCCGCCGCAGAATTATTCGTTCATTGCGCGGCGGCTTGTGGAAGCCGGGCAGCGCACGTTCAACCAGCGGGTCGATACCTTTTCGGCAACGACCACGCTTGATGGTTCATTGAAGATAGGTGGCAACAGCTTTTACTGGGATCTGAACGCATCGTTCGGCGTGAATGACGCGGATCAGAGCTTCACCGGCAACGTCCGTGCCGACCGCGTGGCGCAGGCGATCGGGCCAATTGCAAACTGCACTGCGCCATGCGTGCCGCTCAATCTGTTCGGTGGCGCGGGTTCGATCACGCCTGCGATGCTCGCCTTCATCGGTTTTACCGAGCGCGACAAGAGCGACCAGAAACTTTACGCCTATAGCGCCAATCTCAGTGGTGATCTGTTCGATCTGCCGGCTGGCCCCGTTGGCATTGCGGTCGGTTACGAACACCGCGTGCAAAACGCGAGCTTCACCCCCGATCTGATCGTTTCGGCGGGGCTTGGTGCTGACATTCCGGCACAACCGGCCTCTGGTCGCAACAATGTCGATGAAGTGTATGGCGAAGTGAGGGTGCCGATCCTCAAGGATACGCCGTTATTTTATTCGCTTGAGCTTGATGGCGCGGTTCGGCGTTCGAATTATTCGATCGGTGGCAGCAGCACCACCTACACCGGAACCGGCCTCTGGAAACCGTTTGAGGATTTGCTGCTGCGCGGCTCCTATGCGACCGGCTTTCGTGCGCCGAGCCTTGGCGAATTGTTTGGCGGGCGCTCGCGATTCGATCTGCCCGTTATCGACCCTTGCTCGAGTGATGTCAGCGGCCAATTCGCCACCAATGCAACGGTGCGCGCCAATTGCATCGCTGACGGTGTTCCCGCTGATGGCAGCTATGCCGAAACTCCAGGCCAGTTGCCTATCATCACCCAAGGCAACAAAAACCTTCGCCCCGAAAAGTCGAGAAACCTGCTGTTTGGCGCGGTCTATGCACCGAGTTGGGCGCGCGGTAACTTTGCCAGCAATTTTAGTATCGAGACCAATTATTACGACATCAAGGTAAAGAAAGCGATCGGCGCGGTCGATCCCAATCTGACACTTAATAACTGTGCCCTCTTGGGTAATGCAGCAAGCTGCGCCCTGACCACGCGAACATCCAACGGCTTCGTCAACCAGATTGACGGAACCCTCCAAAATCTAGATAGCATCCGGACGCAGGGCATCGATGCGACCTTAAACTTCCGCTCGAATAAAACCGGGATAGGCACATTTGGGTTGTCGTTGAACGGCAACTGGCTGACCAAATATATCCTTACGGCTTCGAATGGTTTCGTCGTTATAAACCGCAAGGGCACAGAACGCGGTAGCCCTGATCAGGCCTTCCCAAAATTCAAGGGCAATGGAACCATCGACTGGTCGCTTGACGATTTCGCTGGCTCGTTCACGGGTCGCTATATTTCAAGTGTTCAGGAAACCGGCGCAGTCAACAAACTAGCCAGCCGCTTTTATGGCGACATTCAGCTGATTTATACGCCCAGCTTTCTCGACAAGCGGTTTGCATTCACCATCGGTGTGAACAATGTTTTCGACAAGGATCCACCGGCCTGTTTCACATGCAGCCTGAACAATTTCGACCCGACAACATATGATGTTCCCGGCCAGTTCGGCTATGTGCGCATAAGCTACAAAATGTAGCTGATCGCTTTGCCCCTCTCGACGCGGCCTGTCCGCGCCGGGACGGGCTAGCGACGCTGATAACGAATTTCACCCATTCCGAATTGCAGCGTCATGGGATGGATGTCGAGGGCCTGTTGGTGCTCCCTACCGTGCGCAAATTTGTCGATTGCGTGGCGAACAAGTATCCCGACTTCACTGCAAGCATGGTCAACTAATTATGACATCCGACACGGCGTTGGTGTTCTCAGTCCCCGTTCAGACGTGATGAGCTACCGACGACCATGCACTGACGCCGTCTTCCACCCTGCCATAGCTTCAAATAATGTAGCGCCTCAATTTGTAAAAATGCTTGTAGGCGGTGATTCAGCCACTCTGGATATGTGCACGGCATTTCATCAGCGGCTGGATACGCGTCCCGAAATCCTCAACCCCGGACACGAAATCATCAAAGGTCAGCAGCACGCCACCGGTGTTGGGCACCTCGGCCATTTCGTCGAGCATCCGCGCCACGCTGGCATAGCTGCCGACCAGAGTGCCCATATTGATGTTTACAGCGCCTTCGGGTGCAGCCAATTGGCGGACATTGGTGGTCGCGTTGACCTTGTCCGCCGCGCCCTGATTGGCGAGCCAGGCAATCGCATCAAGGTCAACACCGGCGTTGATGTGCTGCCAGCGCGCCATGGCTTCCTCGTCGGTCTCCGCCGCGATAATCATGACGAGGACGAACACCGACACGTCGCGCCCGGTCTTCTCGGTAGCAATCGCCAGCCGTTCGTTGTTCGATGCGAAAGCAGTCGGCGTGTTGACGCCCTTACCCAGACAAAACGCATAATCGGCCCATTGCGCCGAAAACGCCAAACCTTCGTCCGACGACCCGGCACAGATGATTCTCATGTCGCTGTCGGGTTTGGGACGAACGAGGCAATCATCCATTTGGTAGTATTCGCCCTTAAAATCGCTGCGCCCCGTCTCCCACAACTCGCGCAGGATGCGGGCGTATTCGTCGAGCATTTGATAGCGGTTGCGGAAATGCTCGTCGCCCGGCCACAGGCCCATCTGGCTATATTCGGGCCGCTGCCAGCCAGTAATCAAGTTGAGGCCGAAACGGCCGTGGCTGATGCTGTCTATCGTGTTGCACATCCGCGCGGCGAACGCCGGCGGAATGACGAGCGTCGGGCAGGTGGCGTAGATCTTGATCCGCTCAGTGACGGCCGCCAGCCCCGCCATCAGCGTGAAGCTTTCGAGCCCATATTCCCAGAATTCGGTCTTGCCGCCAAACCCACGCAGCTTGATCATCGACAGCAGAAAATCGAGCCCGTGCTTCTCCGCGCTTTGCGCGATGGTTTTGTTGAGATCAAAGCTCGGCATATATTGCGGCGCGTTTTCGCTGATCAGCCAGCCATTATTGTTGATGGGAACGAAGACACCGACTTGCATGGTTTATCCTCCGAAGTAATTCATGACCATTTCGTCGAAATCGTCCGGCGCCGTGACATTCAGTGCATGCCCCTCGAAGCTAAGCTGTTGGTGCCAAGCGTGAGCAATGCCATTGGCAAGCCTGCCGGAGCAGCGAGGAGGGACGAGCATGTCGAGACCCCCGGAGATCAGGAAGACGTTGGAGGATATTTCGTCCAAACGGTCATCAATGTCAAATGCGGCAAGAGCAGCAATCCGCTTCTCCATTGTTTCGACGCCAGGAAAATCAGCCAGTTGGTGGGGAAGTTCTGTGTCTAGTTCCGTCGTATGCTCGGAAATCCAATCCGGCGGATAGAGAAAAATTGGCTGCGCGCGCAGGAACGCTTCGACGCCCGCGTGGCGCAGCAAGTTCAGCCGCGCCTCAAAACAGCGCAGAAAATGCGGATCGGCCTTCGACCACGAGTTTATGGCTACCAAACTCTTCAGCCGCTCAGGTGCCTTGAGCGCGAGATTTAGTCCAGCGACCCCACCCGCCGCATGGCCGACGAGGTGTGCTGTCCGGATATGCAGTGCGTTCATCAGCAGCAGGATATCATCGGCAAAATCGTCAACCTTCACCACATCGGGCAACGCCCGGTCGCTGCGTCCCGTTCCGCGATGATCATAGGCGATCACGCGGAAATGCTCCGCAAGCGCCGGGATATTGGGCGCCCAATAGCTTGCCGAACCGCCCAGGCCGCTCGACAGGATCAGCGGCGGCGCGTCTGACCTGCCGTGCTGTTCAAAATAAAGTCCCGCCGCTTCAGGCAATGTGCGCCACCGATGCAATCTCGACGAGGCAATCGGGCTTTACCAGATCGCATTTGATGCAATATCGCGCGGGTTTGGCACCGGGAAAATATTCGGCATAGACCGTATTGAACGCGGCATAATCGGCCAGATCCTTAAGGAAGATGTGGTTCATCGCCACGTCGGCCAATGTTGCGCCCGCCGCCTCCAGCGTGATTTTGATAACATCGAGCACATGACGGGTCTGCGCCACAGCATCGCCGACATGCAGCACCACTCCGCCTTCGCCGAGCGCCAGCACGCCCGAGACATAGACGGTGTTGCCTGCCTTTGCCCCTGCTGAATAGGGGGCGATGGGCGTGGGGAATTGTGACGGATTGATTGGTTCGAACGGCATCAGATATCTCCCGAAGCGGACTGGCCTACGCTGCCGCAGAAATCTGCGACGGTGCTGACCCAGCCAAAGAAAGTCTCAACATTGTAAAGCGTCGCTTGCTGGACGAAATCAGGCCCCAGATGGTGCGTGGCGTCGCTTAGAATCACCGCGAAATATTCGAGGTGGAACGCATCACGCAGCGTCGATTCGACACAGACATTGCTCGCGATACCGACGAACACCAAGGTGCGGATGCCGCGCGCGCGTAGAATGGAATCGAGCTGCGAATTGAAAAACGCCGAATAGCGTGTCTTGTGAACCCGAATATCTCCAGACTTGGGGGCGAGCGCATCGACCAAATCATAATCCCAGCTGCCGCGCGCCAGCAGCTGCCCCACCAGCTCAGGCCGATTGCGCATCGTCTTGAGCGCGTTTGATTTGTGCCAGTTGGGCGATGCCGGGGTGCCGGCCTCAACATAGTCGGCATCCCAGCCATTCTGGAGATAGACCACCTGCACCCCTGCCTCACGGGCTGTAGTCAGCACTTGCCCAACCCGGCCAATCACCCCGGCGGCACCGGCAATGTCGAAACCCGCAAGATCGACATAACCGCCCCGCGAGGCATAGGCGTTTTGCATGTCAATCACTACAACGGCACTGGTGGCGGGGTCGATCAGGATCGGTTCGGGGCGTGCGGGCAGCGTCACACATCCCGGCCGCTCTGTACCACGGGTTTCATCGGGATCGACCACCATTCCGCAACTCCGTCTCCATCAAAGCCCAAGTCTCGCCTATAGTACTGCACAATTCAAGCCCCGAGGTAGGACAGGCTTGCGGCAATCGCATATTGCGCAGATAAACCGCTGATACCCGCTTTTCTGCCCTTTCATCAAATAGCTGTCTGTCTCTTTATCTCGTTTCCCCCTCAGCCGTCATTTGCAGGTAATTTCCGTATGAGCATCACTGGCTGTATCGGGATAGGTAGCTTTAGCCAAGTTTTCGGTCGTTGCCTGCAAATCTGAAACGCCCTAAAACCCGCCATTGCTCAACGCGCAATTTATCGGACAGGGGATAAGGTGACAAAACCATTCTGGCGCAAATCGTATCGAAAATGGCTTATCCTAATTCTGTTAATTGTTGCCGGATATTATGCTTGGATACAGCTCACCACCCCACGAGGCGATCAGAAGGTTTCTTTCGTTCCAGCGAGTAAAAGCTGCCATTCTTCTGGGCGATTGAAATACTGCATTTACCGGGCGAAATCAGGCACGAATGGAGACGTTGTCTACCATCTTCATGGGCGCAACCTTGATGAGCAAATATGGAACGACGACACTTATTGGACCTCAATGGTGCAAGCCAGTTGGCAACAGACAAAAATCCTACCGCCCACCGTTGTGGTCATTTCATATGGACCGACTTGGTTGCTGGTACCAAAGGGCAAGAAACAGGATAGCGGGTTGCTGGAGGAAGTCATGACCCAACTGCCCGATATTGATAAGAAAACCGGCGACCCAAAGCGACGGTTGTTATTGGGCGAGTCAATGGGTGGCCTCAATGTTCTTATCGCTGGTCTCAGCTATCCTCAGAGTTTCGCCAAAATTGCATCGCTATGTCCGGGAGTTTACGCCACATCACCCTTTGCTTCCTTGTCAGCGATGAAAGACACGCTTGAGCGAACGGGTGCTGACCCCAAAATCGGTTTTGGAATTTGGCTTATGGCTAAAAAATATGTTGCCGATGAAGACGAGTGGAAGCGCATCTCACCTCTTGACCTAGTGAAGCACGCAAATGGGCAATATCCTGTTCTGTATCTTTCAAACGGTTTGTATGACGCATATGGCAATTTCGAGGGTTCCCAGACACTCGCAGAAAGGGCTGCGCAGCGCGGTGTTTCAGTTGAGTGGCATCCACTCTATGGTGGCCATTGCGCAATTGACGCATCATCGCTGGCGCGCTTTTTGGCTTCCTGAATCGCATAGCCGGATGTCCGCTTATCGACCCGCGCCGACAAAACTTGCCTGTCAGGAATCCCCAAATCTGAGACATTCAAACTGACATTTTCTTGAAGCAGCTCCCACTGGCAGATGAATGAAGGGTTGAGTCTTTCCTACCGATCATAGTCATGATATGTTCTTTTTATGATCACCATAATCACCGCCCTACATCCAATTTCGATACCCTCGTCAGAGGCGACTGCCGCACATCCGCATCCTTCATTCATACCACCCATAAACATGCCGATTCAGTGTCAACTTCCTGAGATTTTCGCCCTTTTTCAAAAAAGAGCGCGTGCTTTGAAATGACGGTGCTACCCAAACAAAGGCGGGAGGCGCAGCAGCCCCCTGCCCTCACTCCCGGACGCGGGGCGGCGAGTGGTATCACGCCGACGCGGTTCAATCTAAATGCGCGGGAGGCTGATGGTGATTGGCTTGATGAGCGGACTTTGCTTGATGGGGATGCGCAGCGCCTGCGCACCACGGTTACAGTTGAACAGGCCAAGACGATCATTACGCGCAACACGTCGCCAGACATTCCGTTTGACCGTTCGATCAATCCCTATCGCGGGTGTGAGCATGGCTGCATCTATTGCTATGCGCGGCCAAGCCATGCGTTTCATGATTTGTCGCCGGGGCTTGATTTTGAGAGCAAGCTGTTTGCCAAACCGAATGCGGCGGGGCTGCTCCGCGCTGAGCTTGCGCACAAACGCTATGTGGCGGCCCCTATCGCCTTTGGCACCAATACCGATCCGTATCAGCCGATCGAGCGCGATTGGCGGATCACCCGCGCCTGCCTTGAAGTGCTGGCGCAGTGCGATCATCCGCTGACGATTACTACGAAATCAGACCGGGTGTTGGCTGATCTCGATATCCTTGGCCCCATGGCAGCAAAGGGGCTGGTTGCGGTCGCGGTGTCGGTAACGTCGCTTGAACCGGAGATACACCGAACGCTTGAGCCACGCGCACCACGCCCCGAAAAGCGGCTTGCGGCAATTCGCGGGCTCGTCGCGGCGGGGGTGCCAACGCACCTTAATGTTGCGCCCGTCATCCCGGCAATCACCGATCATGAGATTGAGGCGATCCTTGAGGCTGGCGCGGCGGCGGGGGCGACTACCGCGAGCTATATCCCCGTTCGCTTGCCCCACGAAGTCGCCCCGCTGTTCCGCGAATGGCTGGGCGTCCATTACCCTGACCGCGCCGGCAAGGTGATGGCGATCATCCAATCGTTGCGCGGTGGGCGTGACAATGATCCGAATTTTGGATCACGAATGCGCGGGCAAGGCGCTTGGGCTGATTTGCTGCGAACGAGATTTAGCATCACATCCCGTAAGTTTGGGCTTAATCGCGAACGCATTAGGCTGCGGACTGATCTGTTCGTGCCGCCCGAAGGCGCACAGATGCGGTTGCTTTAGATGTCGAACGATACCCCTTGCGCCAAAGGCAGTTCGGATGAGTAATTTATCGTGCTCGTTTGCCGCCGCATATAGGCTTTCCAACTGTCAGAGCCGGATTCGCGGCCGCCGCCGGTTTCCTTCTCGCCGCCAAAGGCTCCACCGATTTCTGCGCCTGATGTGCCGATGTTGACGTTGGCAATGCCGCAGTCGCTGCCTGCTGCTGACAGAAACCGCTCGGCCTCACGCAGATCGGTCGTGAAGATGCTTGATGACAGCCCCTGCGGCACTGCGTTTTGGAGGGCAATCGCCTCGTCCAGATCATCATAGGCAAAGGTATAAAGGATCGGTGCGAATGTCTCATTCAACACTGGCCCACTATGCTGGGGAAGCTCAACAATTGCTGGGCGAACATAGATGCCGGGCCGGTCAAGCCGTTCGCCACCGCTCACCGCGCCACCCACCGCTCGCGCCGCATCAAGCGCCGCCTGCATTCCGGTATAGGCTGCTTCATCAATCAGCGGCCCGATCAGATTGGCGGGATCACGCGGGTCGCCAATCGACACCGAGGCCGCCGCACCCTTCAACGCATCCACAAACTCATCATAAATCGAGCGATGAACGAGTAATCGCCGCAGCGAGGTGCAGCGTTGCCCCGTCGTTCCCATAAATCCAAACGCGCAGGCCCGCAGCGCAAGCGATTGATCCGCCGAGGGAGCAACGATGCTGGCATTATTGCCGCCCAGCTCAAGCAAGCTCCGCCCAAATCGTGCCGCCACCGCTTCACCAACGATTCGTCCCATCCGCGTGCTGCCCGTCGCCGAAACCAGCGCGATTTGTTTGCTTTCAACCAACGCCGCGCCTGCTTTCACGCCGCCGATCACCACCGAAGTCAGCCCCGCAGGCGCGTCACTCCCAAATTCAGCGATTACTTTGGCGAGCAACGCCTGCACAGCCAGCGCCACCAGCGGCGTCTTTTCCGAAGGCTTCCACACCACCGCATTGCCGCAAACCAGCGCGAGAGCCGCATTCCACGCCCACACAGCAACGGGAAAATTGAATGCCGAAATTACCCCGACAACGCCGAGCGGATGCCATGTTTCCATCATGCGATGGCCGAAACGCTCGCTCGCGATGGTAAGGCCATAAAGCTGACGCGAAAGCCCGACAGCAAAATCGCAAATATCGATCATTTCTTGAACTTCGCCGAGGCTTTCGGAGATCGGCTTGCCGCACTCCATCGTTACAAGCTTCGCCAGTTGCATTTTTTCTTGCCGCAATGTCTCACCAAGCAAACGAACAAGCGCCCCCCGACGCGGTGCCGGTACCATCCGCCAGTGAAGGAAAGCGGCGCGCGCACGAGAAATCTGCGATTCAATGTAGAGGTTTGTATCAGTTTTTATCTGCGCTATTTTGCTCCCATCAATCGGAGACTCGACACCAAAATTTGCGCCCTGTCCTCCAGTTTTGATACCGAAATGGCTAACCAACAGTTGCGTTTCTTTAACAGGTGTCTCCATTACTGTGATGACGTCGTGTTCTCGACGCTCTCGGCTACCGATTCGCTGGTCATCTGGGCTATACTTTCATCAACCGAGGCATCGGCTGCCTTTTCCAGTGCGTTTGCGCGTTCAATTATCGCCGCTTGGTTGCTCTCAGCGACCTGATTGCGATTGCACGCCGCAAGCATCAGCAAAAGGACTAGGCCAATGCGCATATTATTTGGCCTTTTGTACAAGCAGATTTTCGGAGGCATTGGCAACCATATCGAGCATAATCGACCACGCCTCGACATTCTGGCGAAGTTGCAGCGGGTCAATCTTGTCAAACGTGTCGTTCGGCGTGTGATGCAAATCAAAATAGCGCGTGCCATCCTGCTGAAGATCAATTGCGCTAACACCTGTGCGTGCGACTGGCCCCAAATCAGGGCCGCCGCCCGCTACTTCACTGCTCGCCGCGATCCCAAGCGGAGCTAGTGCGCGCTTGATGCGATCAGCCAACGGTTTCGCGCCGTCAGGCAGTTTGAAATCGACCCGCCAGACACGGTCTGCGCCAAAATCGGATTCGGCGACCAGCGCATGTGGTTCCTTGCCATGTGCAGCAAGATAAGCGTTGCCACCAAAGATTCCGACTTCTTCAGCACCGAACCAGATCACACGTACTGTCCGGCGAGGCGGTTTTTTCGTATCCATAAGGCCTTTGGCAGCCGCAGTAGTAATCGCGAGGCCAGCCGCATCGTCAAACGCACCCGTGCCAAGATCCCAACTGTCGAGATGCCCGCCAATCGCAACGACCCCTGCCGCCGGGTCAGTGCCCGGTATCTCGCCGATGACGTTGCCCGATTGCTGCACGCCAAGATTGCGCGGTGTCAGAACAATTTTCATTACGATAGCGTTGTCTCGCACAAGCATCCGTTCCAGATTTTCGGCGTCAACGAGCGACAGCGCACCTGCCGGTATTGGCGGCACACCCTCGGCCCAAGTCTGTACGCCGGTATGTGGAAAGCGGGTCATATCGGTACCAAGCGAGCGGATCACAATCGCTGCAGCGCCCTTGCGGCTGGCTAGTGAAGGGCCATTGCGCCTGATCGGGCCAAATGCGCCGTAGCTCGAACCATCCTGTGTCGCCCGCATCCGATGGGTGATGAAAACAATTTTCCCCTTTACGCTTTCCGCCGACGCATCCTCAAGCTCGGCCAAGCTGCCAAACGCAACGACCTGCGCGGTAAGGCCACCTTCAGGCGTAGCAGCGCTATTTCCAAGCGCGGTGACAATCAGTTTCTGCGGAAATGGCGAAACGATCTCGGCAGTCTCTGTTCCGCGCACCCAAACCGGCATATCGAACGTCTCAATCCTGACATTTTTGAAACCAAGACTTACCAGCTTTTTTACCGCCCAGTCGCGTGCGCGCGCCTCTGCCTCAGTGCCCGGCATACGCGGCCCGATTTCGGTGGTCAGCCCCTCAACAATATCAAGGGCTGTGCCTTGCACCGGGGGGGCGGCCAGTGCGCTAACACCCATTAAAGCGACGCCAATCAACGCCAGCCCAAAACCAACTTTCCGCATCGCACACCTCATTATTAGACAGTTAACACAAACCTATGCCGTATAAGTCATAACAATAGCAATTAATGCGAGCGCGATAGCGCAATCAACGCCACTTCCCAACTGCGCTTGCCTCGGCTAATGCGCCGCCAAATCCTGCACACTCTAACTTTTCGAGGAATCGACCCAATGGCCGTCCAATATAGCTATGTCATGAAGGGACTCACCAAGACTTTCCCCGGCGCTGCAAAACCGATCCTCAACAATATCCACCTGCAATTCCTTCCCGGAACCAAGATCGCGATCATCGGCGTCAATGGCGCGGGCAAATCGACACTGATGAAAATCATGGCGGGTTATGACACAGAATTCACTGGCGAAGCTTGGGCTGCCGAAGGCTGTCGTGTTGGCTATCTAGCGCAGGAGCCACAGCTTAACCCCAAGAAAAACGTGCTTGAAAATGTGAAGGACGGCGTCCGCGAGGTTGCCGACATGGTCGATCGCTTCAATGAAATCTCTACATTGATGGCGGAGCCTGACGCTGACTTCGATACCTTGCTCCCCGAAATGGGTGAGCTTCAGGAAAAGATTGACGCAGTCGACGGCTGGACGCTCGATAACCAGCTTGAAATCGCAATGGAGGCCCTGCGCTGCCCGCCTGGTGACTCGAGCGTTGAAAATCTTTCAGGCGGTGAGCGCCGCCGCGTCGCGCTCTGCCGCCTGTTGCTTGAAAAGCCTGAAGTGTTGCTACTTGATGAGCCAACCAACCATCTTGATGCCGAGAGCGTTCAGTGGCTCGAAAAACATCTGATTGATTATGCCGGCAACGTCATCCTCGTCACGCATGACCGCTACTTCCTTGATAATGTCGTCGGCTGGGTCCTGGAGCTTGATCGCGGACGCGGAATTCCGTTTGAGGGCAATTATTCGGCATGGCTCGAAGGCAAAGCCAAGCGCCTTGAACAGGAAGATACGGAGAATGAGAGCCGCGCCAAGGCCATCAAGGAAGAGCTTCAGTGGATCAGGCAAAGCCCCAAGG
>JBBTEI010000012.1:0-7425 GCA_038042405.1 Pseudomonadota bacterium | reverse complement strand
TGCCCTATTGGCTTGCCGCCCCCGGTGAGCGGCGGACGACGTCGTTTATCAAGCGATTTGATGCGCGGTTTTGGACTGTGGATTTTCCGCGTCCGATTATGGCGGCGGTTACGACGACCGCGCCCGATGCGCTGCGGGTTGATGCGGTTTTCTATAAGGCCGATGATCTGGCGGGGTTGATCTGGGCGAGCGAAGATGTGCTTGATCACCCATTGCTCGCCTATGAAACGTCGCGCGATTACCGGGGGTGTGCGCTCAAATTCCGCTGGCAATCGGCGGGGATTATGCCGCTTGATGCCATTAACGGCCCGACTTTAACGATCGAGGGGCGCGACGCGGCGGGGGTGCCCAAAAGCTGGTTTGTGCGGCTGTGGAACTATGCGACTGGCACCAATGCAGATGCGCTGATTAGCCTGGACTTTGATGCGCTCAGCGGTGGTTTCATGTTCCCGCAAGAAGCCGATCCAGTGTTTGCGGGCGATATTGACCGGATGTTTATCTCGCTGGCGCCGCCATCTTATACGGGCGTTGATACGCCGCTTGCCGTTCCGGTTGAGGGGTGGGTGACGCTGACTGAAATCGCCTGCACTGGCGCTTCATCAACGCTGGAGATTGGGGACGTCATTGTGCCCGCGCACGGGCTTTCGATGGCGACTGGCTATGACGATGCCTATAACCAGACGCCCGCGCGATTTCTTCGCAGCATTTTGCAATTGGGTTATCGCGGTGACATCAACCATTATGTCGGGATGAGCCATTATTTCCGGCTTGAGGCGCTGTCGGGTGGGTTTTACGCAAGCCTGAACGGCGGCGTGCTCAACCAGCCGTGCCGCGCGTGGCATGGCGATTTTGCTGCGCGCGCCAAGGCGCTGGGCTACGGCCTGATCCTCTCGCTGTCTTACGAACTGTATGACGCGCACGCCTATAATGACTGGAAGCAGCGCGCGTTTAATGGCGATCCGGCGGCGACGGGCTATGTGCCGCCTTCGACCTTGCTTTCGCCCGCACATGCTGGCGCGATGGGATATTTGCAGAGCGTTGCGCGTGCATTTGTCCAGATTGCGGTTGATGCCGGGCAGGCACCCCGATTTCAAGTGGGTGAGCCGTGGTGGTGGGTGATGCCTGATAAGCGCATCTGCCTGTATGACGGCGCAGCCAAAGCGGCATTTGGCGGCAATCCGGTGGAGATTGTGAGCGTGACGGGCGCGAAAACGGCGGTGCAAAATGCGTTGCTTGATGCGGCGGGGGCAATGTTGGCCGCATCAACTGCAGAGCTGGTGGCTGCGGTGCGGCTTGATCATCCGGCGGCGCAAGCATTGCTACTGCCCTATTTGCCGACGGTGCTTGATGAGGCCGCGCCTGAGCTTAAGCGCGCCAATGTGCCGATTGGTTGGGCATCGCCTGCGTTCGATATCCTCCAGCTTGAGGATTATGATTATGTGACGAGCGGCAATCGCGGGGCATCTGCGCGCGGGGTGGCGGTGGCCGAAGAACGGCTCGGCTATCCGCCTAGCAAGCAGCATTATTTTGCCGGGTTTGTGTTGCGCGCCGAAGACAAAGCGCAGTGGGCGCTGATCGATGCTGCAGCCGAGGTTGGCCGCGCGCGGGGTGTTGCGGCGACATTTATCTGGGCGCAGCCGCAGGTGCTGCGCGATGGCTATGTTCATTTTGATGAAGGAGAACGGGTGGTGCAGGCCTTTGATGATGTGCAATTCCCCTTGAGCCTTGGGCGCGGGGCGAGCGTGACGCCAGGATTTTCGACGGCGATTGTGACGACGGCTTCGGGCCATGAACAACGCAACGCCGATTGGGCGAGCGGGCGGCTGCGCTTTGATGCGGGGCCGGGGGTGCGCTCGGAAGCCGATTTGCAGACCTTGATCGGGTTTTTCCGGGCACGGCGCGGGGCCGCGCGAGGGTTTCGTTTCCGTGATCCCTATGATTTTAGTTCGCGCAATATGGCGGGGGCAGTGACGGCGGGTGATCAGTTGTTGGGGCTTGGCGACGGGATGCGCACTGAGTTTCCCCTGATCAAACGCTACGGCGCGGAGGAGGATGGCGAACTGCGCCGGATTACAAGGCCCGTGATGGGGAGTGTGCTGGTCTCGCTTGGCGGAATGCTGAGTGTCAGCGGGTGGAGCCTGCTTGAGGGCGGGGTGGTGTCATTCAACGCCCCGCCGGGTGCGGGCGTGCAAGTGCGCGCGGGGTTTCAGTTCGATGTGCCGGTGCGTTTCGCCGAGGATTCGCTTGAGATTGATGCCGCACTGTTTGCCGCAGGCGATGTGCCGAGTGTGCCGTTGATTGAGGTTAGGGAGGGGTAAAGCCACCCCTTCGTGATCTTTGTGGCTTCGTGTGCGAAAGTTTCTGATCGACGCATATGCCCAGACTGCTGATTTTAACTCACACGAAGCCACAAAGATCACGGAGAAGGAAAAATCTAAACCACTTCTTGGCGTTCTTGGCGTGAGATTATCCTGCGGCGATGCGTGTGCTGAGGGTTTAGACTGTGTCACACCAAGAGCGCCAAGCCGCCAAGAAGAATATTTCCCCTTCGGGGATGAACTTTAGGAACCCTTATGTGGTACACCAACCCCCTTACAACGCTTGCCTTTATGTGGCGGATTGACCGGCGTGATGGGATTACGCTCGGCCTGACCAGCCATGACTATGACCTTACCCTCGACGGGCTGATTTACCGCGCGGCACCGGGGATGATCCCATCGGCGATTGAGCGGCAGGATGGGTTTGATCCTGACAGTATCGAGCTTTCGGGCGTGCTGACGAGTGACGCGATTACCGAAAATGATCTCGCTGCGGGGCGGTGGGACGGCGCGACACTGCGCGTTTCGGCGGTCAATTGGGACGCGCCTGATGCCCAACCGCTGTTCCTTGTGCGCGGTGAGCTTGGCATGGTCGGGACGGGTGAGGGCCGCTTTTCGGCTGAACTGCGCGGGCCTGCCGCACTGCTTGAAACGCCGGTGGTTGAGGAGACGACGCCTGAATGCAGAGCATCTCTGGGTGACCGTCGTTGTGGGGTGGATATGGCGGGGCGGCGGCGCTTCTCGCGCGTGGTTGCGGTCGACGGGATGCGCGTGACTGTGGACGCGGGCGCAGCCGACGACACTTATGTGGCGGGGAAGCTCCGCTGGCTCGACGGCGCGAACTGTGGGATCGATAGCCCAATTGTCGCTTCATCGGGGCCAGTGCTGACGCTGCGGGAACCGCCTTATTTCGTAGTTTTGGCGGGGACGCGGGTTGAGCTGATTGAGGGCTGTGACCGGCGCTTTTCAACCTGCGTCGAGCGCTTTACCAACGCCGCCAATTTTCGCGGAGAGCCGCACTTGCCCGGCAATGATCTGCTGACTCGTTATGGGGGGTGAGGTGGTTGCCCGCGCCCGCGCTTTGGTGGGGACGCGCTTTCGCCTGCATGGACGGGTGCCCGAGACGGGGCTTGACTGTGTTGGGCTGATTGTCTGCACTTGTCCCGCGATTACGCGACCGCCCGAAGGCTATGCTTTGCGCGGTGGGAGTGCGGCTGGGTTCGCTGCGATGTTTGTTGATAATGGCATGATGGAGCGCGAGGGCGAACCGCGTGCGGGTGACATTTTATTACTCCAGCCAAGTGCGGCGCAATTTCACTTGGGCATCTGGAGCGGAGAGAGCCTGATCCATGCCGATGGTGTGCTGCGCCGCGTGGTTGAAACACCGGGTGGGCTGGCGTGGCTGCTGGTGAGTGGGTGGTATTGCTGAAGTACAAACATTCATAGCCCGTCACTCCCGCGCAGGCGGGAGTGACGGGCATTTGGTGCGGGCCAATTTTACATTCAATCGTCATCAAGGAACCCCGTCATGGCTACACTCATTCTTTCAACCGTAGGCGGTCTATTTGGCGGGAAGATTGGCCGTGCAGTTGGTGCGATTGCGGGCAATCTGATTGATCGCAAACTCTTTGCCCCCAAGGGGCGGCAGGGGCCACGGCTGGGTGATCTGGCGTTTCAATCGTCGCAGTATGGCGCGTTGATCCCCAAGCTTTACGGCACCAACCGGGTTTCGGGTACAGTAATCTGGGCAACTGATTTGCGTGAGGATCGCAAGAAAGTGTCAAACGGCAAGGGCCAACCCAAGACGACGACCTTTAGCTATTCGGCCTCATTTGCGGTCGCGCTTTCGGCGCGGCGGATCTTGCGGATTGGGCGGATTTGGGCCGATGGTAATTTGCTGCGCGGGAGCGCGGGTGATTTCAAGGTGGCGACCGGGTTTCGCTTGCATGATGGGGGTGCGGCGCAGGGTGTTGATCCGCTGATTGCCAGTGCCGAAGGGCGAGGACGCGCCCCGGCGTATCGCGGGCTGGCCTATGTCGTGTTTGAAAACCTCCAGCTTGGTGATTTTGGTAATCGCATCCCCTCGCTCAGTTTCGAGGTGATTGCGGATGAAGGCGATGTTTCGGTTGGCGCAATCATCAATGATTTGGCGGGGCGTGCGGTTGGAGCTGATTGTCCGACACGCATTGGCGGCTATGCGGCCTATGGCGATGCGGTGCGCGGCGCAGTTGAGACGCTTGGTTCGGCTATAGCGTTTTCGGCCTATGATGATGGGATGCGTTTGCGGGTGACCGAAACCGGCGCACAGGCCGCCGCGATCACCGAGGCTGATCTTGGTGCGGTTCGGGGTGAAGAGCGCAGCGCACGGCTACCGATTGAGCGGCGCTCTGCCTCAACCATCCCTGAAACGCTCTCGATCACTTATTATGAGCCATCGCGTGACTATCAACAAGGTGTGCAACGCGCGCGGCGCGATGGCGGCGCACGGCGCGAGGCAAAGATTGAATTGCCCGTTGTGCTTGCGCCCGAAATTGCAAAGCAGATTGCCGAACGCCAGCTTGACCGGATTTGGGCGGCGCGTGCCTCGGCAAAGATACGGCTGCCATGGCGGCGGATTGATCTTGTGCCGGGGCAGCGCGTTGCGGTTGCGGGAAGTCCGGCATTATGGCGTGTTGACGCCGTGACGCTTGACCGAATGGTGATTGAGGCGGATCTGGTGCGGCTGAGTGAGGGTGGGGCGGTGATACCCAACGCCGATCCGGGACGGGGCTTGATCCAGAATGATGCGCCGCACGGGGCAACCGCATTTCACCTGATTGATCTGCCGCCAATTGAGGCAGGCGTTGCGAGTATGCCGCATCTGGTGGTGGCAGCGGCGGGCGTTTCCTCTGGCTGGCGGCGTGCGGCGCTGTTGTTGAGTATCGACGGCGGGGCGAGTTGGGAAGAGGCGGGGGTTACGGCTGCGCCCGCGATTATTGGCGCGGCAGATGCGGTGCTTGGGGTTGGCTCGGCCTGCCTGATTGATGAGGCAAACAGCGTCGAGGTAACATTGCTCAACGCGGCGATGACGCTGGGCAATGCCGATGCCGCCGGTCTTGATGCAGGGCGCAATCTGGCGATGCTCGGCGACGAGCTGATCCAGTTTCGCACCGCTTTGCCGCTCGGGAACAATCGCTACCGGCTGTCAGGCCTATATCGCGGGCGTCGCGGGACGCAGTGGGCGATTGCGGGGCATGGTGCGGGTGAGCGTTTTGTTTTGATCGAGCGCGATGCCCTTGCCGCAATCACCGTGCCGCCCTCGCTTGCGCAGGTGATGGTGATGGCGGTTGGGATTGGCGACGGGGCCATGCCGCCGACCCGAACGGTACTTCATCCGGGGCAGGCGCTGAGGCCGATAGCGCCAGTGCATCTGTGCGCGGAACGCATGGGCGATGGCCGGATCGGCCTCAACTGGGTGCGCCGCAGCCGCGATGGCTGGCGCTGGATCGACAGCGTTGATGCGCCGCTGGCTGAAGAGCAAGAGCGCTACCGCCTGACGGTTACACCCGATGTTGGCGCGGCTGAACAGGTTGAAACCATGGTGGGCGCGCACCTCTATTCGCCGCCAGCCGGTGCCACGTCGCTGACCGTTAGCGTCGTTCAGATTGGTATTTTCGGCCCGTCGCGCGCGGCGGTGATTATGATCAATCTTACCTCAGGAGCCTGATATGACTGATACAACGGACCGCCTTGCTCTTGCCCTCATCGCGCCGGGGCAGGCGCAAAAGGAAATGACGCATAATGAGGCGCTGGCGCGGCTGGACATTATGGTGCAGCCAGTGGTGGAGGCGGTTGCGCCGCTTACGGTGCCCGCCAATCCGGTGCTTGGCGAGTGCTGGATCGTTGGCGTTGGTGCGAACGGCGCATGGCTGGGCCATGACGGCGCGCTTGCCGCGTGGACGGCGGGCGGGTGGCGCTTTGTCGCGCCCTTTGAAGGAATGGCCGCTTGGAGTATTGCAGACGCGATGATCGCGATCCGGCGCGGGACGGACTGGATTATTGGTCAAGTCAACGCGCAGCAAATCCGCATCAACAATCTTCCAGTTCTTACCGCGCGACAAGCGGCAATCACGAATCCTGCGGCGGGCACGATTATTGATAGTGAATCACGCATGACCATAGATGCGATCCTCGCCGCGCTGCGCACGCATGGACTGATCGCAAGCTGACATTTCGAGGTTGCTCGCGTTGTTTTTCAAAAGTGCGGCATTTTGGCAACATATTGTTGAACTTGTCGGCTTGCACGTTGCAACCACATTGGCTAGTACGCTCCGACTCTCCCGAGTGGATTTATAGGAAAGGGGAATATTATGCGGAAGCTAGCCGTTGTTCTGGCACTTGCCTCAACTGCGATTGCCTCACCGGCGCTCGCGCGCGATGATGCCTGGTACATTGGTGTTACTGGTGGGCCATCGATCGTCGAAGACATTGACCTTGATATTGGTACGGGCACCCGTAACGGAAATATCGACCATAAAGTCGGACATGAAGCCAGCGGGCTCATTGGTTATGATTTTGGTGGTTTCCGTCTTGAAGCCGACATTGGCTACAAGCAGGCCGGTATTGATGGTTATACCTCAAGCCTGACGACACCTGTGACGACTGCTTCAGGCGGAACAGGCAATGCGCCTCCTCAAGCCTTCCCAACCGCTGGTGGCGACACCAACGTATTGAGCTTCATGCTCAATGGTTTGCTTGATTTTGGTGACGATGAAGGCATTCATGGCTTTGTCGGCGGCGGCATTGGTGTTGCCCGTTCGAAGATCAACCTGCGTTTGAACACAAATGGTGCCGGGTCGCTTAACGATTCAGATACCGGCTTTGCGTATCAAGGCCTCGCAGGCGTTATTGCTCCAGTCACCGACAATATCGATATTGGCCTGAAGTATCGCTACTTCAACGCCAATGGCATTGATCTTGTTGATCGTGTTGGCCGGAGCATCGAAACAGATTATCGCTCGCACAGCCTTCTTGGCACGATCATCTATAACTTCGGTGAAAAGGAAGTCGCTGCTCCGCCACCACCTCCGCCACCACCACCGCCACCACCACCAACGCCCCCAACCCC
>JBBTEI010000011.1:0-11598 GCA_038042405.1 Pseudomonadota bacterium | reverse complement strand
CCGCGATTGCCGCCGATGCGCTCGGGCCAGACCGTGTCTGGTGCGTGATGATGCCCAGCCGCTTTACCAGTCAGGCCAGCCTAGATGATGCTGCGGCCTGCGCGCGGATGATTGGGTGCAGGCTTGATACGATTGCGATCAGCCCGGCGGTTGAGGCATTTGACACGATGCTGTCAGGCAGTTTTTCGGACAAGCAAGTCGATATCACCGAGGAAAATGTCCAGTCGCGGATTCGCGGCGTTACGCTGATGGCGCTCTCCAACAAGTTCGGGCCGATGCTGCTGACAACGGGCAACAAGAGCGAGATGTCGGTCGGCTATGCCACGATCTACGGCGATATGGCAGGCGGCTATAATCCGCTCAAAGACGCGTATAAGATGACGGTGTTTGCGATCTCGAAATGGCGCAACGCCAATAAGCCGCGTTTGGGCTTGGGGCCGGACGGGCCAGTGATGCCCGAAAGCATCATCACCAAGCCGCCTTCGGCCGAACTGCGCGATAATCAAAAGGATTCGGACAGTCTGCCTGATTATCCGGTGCTTGATCCGATCCTCCACGGCCTGATTGAGGAAGAACTGTCGGTCGATGAGGTCGCCGCGCGCGGTTTTGACCGCGATGTCGTCGCGCGGATCGAACGGCTGATCTGCATCGCCGAATATAAACGGCGTCAGGCACCACCTGGCGTCAAGCTCGGCACCCGCAATTTCGGGCGGGATCGGCGCTATCCGATCACCAATGCGTTTCGGACGGGGTGATGTTTGATCTTCGGTCCGTTAACGCCGCATACGATCCGTGTAACAAACGCGATTATATCGTTAGGCCCGCGAAAGCGGTTGATGCACCTATTATCGCGATTTTGAATCGTCATGTGCGCACGCAAGCCATGCCGTATTTGCCTTCCCTCCATACGGTTGATGAAGACGTAAGCTATTTTACTGATAATGTGTTTCGCGATTGTCGCGTCACTGCTGCAGAGTCAGCAGGCCAGATTATTGCATTTTGTGCTGCTCGTGTTGGTTGGATTGATCACCTTTATGTTGACCCCGAGTTTCAAGGCGAAGGAATCGGTACAATTTTGATGCGCCTCGCTCTCCACGATCAAGCCGATGTCAGGTTGCTTGTGTTCCAGCGTAATACGAAGGCAATAACCTTCTACACCAAATGTGGGTTTCGTGAGGTTGAACGTAGTGATGGTGCGGGTAATGAAGAACGCGAACCCGATGTGCTAATGCAATGGAAAGCCCGATAGAATGATCACCACCCGTTTCGCACCCTCGCCCACTGGCACGCTCCATG
Source organism: Pseudomonadota bacterium (assembly GCA_038042405.1). Lineage (GTDB taxonomy): Bacteria > Pseudomonadota > Alphaproteobacteria > Sphingomonadales > Sphingomonadaceae > Aquisediminimonas. The sequence goes on along the minus strand of JBBTEI010000011.1, from coordinate 10,302 downwards.
TCGGCAATATCCGCACTGCGCTCCACAACTGGATGTGGGCGAAGAAGCATGGCGGGCGCTTTTTGCTGCGGATCGATGATACTGATGTGGCGCGGTCGAGCGAGGCTAATGTCGCGTCAATCCGCGCTGATCTGGAATGGCTTGGGCTGCATTGGGACGGCGCGGCGCGGCAATCGGAACGCTTTGCGCTTTATGAGGCCAGGCTTGAAGTGTTGAAGGCCGCTGGCCGGGTTTACCCCTGCTATGAAAGCGGTGAAGAGCTTGATTTGCGGCGCAAAATCCTCCTCGGGCGCGGACTGCCGCCGGTGTATGAGCGGACTGCGCTCACGCTGACGGCCGATCAAATTACGGCCTATGAAGCGCAGGGGCGCACCCCCCATTGGCGCTTCAAGCTCGATCATGAAACGCCGATTGTCTGGCATGATCTGGTGCGCGGCGATCAGCGGTTCGATCCCAAACTGTTGAGCGATCCGGTCATCCGCCGCGCCGATGGGTCTTGGCTCTATATGCTGCCGTCAGCGATTGATGATGTTGATATGGCGATCACCCATGTTGTGCGCGGTGAGGATCATGTCTCGAACACCGCAACACAGATCCAGATGTTTGATGCACTCGGGGCAAAGCCGCCGCAATTTGCGCATGAAGCGCTGCTGACGGGGAGCGAGGGCAAGCTTTCGAAGCGGCTCGGCTCGCTCGGGGTTGATGCGCTCCGCGAATCCGGGATTGAGCCAATGGCGATTGTCGCGTTGCTTGGCCGATTGGGAACAAGTGATCCGGTCGAAGCCTTCACCGCGCCTGAGCCGCTGATCGAAACTCTTGATTTTGGTCGCTTCGGTCGTGCGCCCGCGCGCTTTGATGAAGGCGAACTGGCAACGCTCAATACGCGGATCATCCATCAACTGCCCTATGCAGGGGTCAGTGCGCGGTTGCCGCAGGCGATGGATGAAACGGCATGGAATGCGATCCGGCCCAATGTCACGGTCATTGCCGATGCCGCCGATTGGTGGGCGGTGGTCGAAGGGCCGGTCACGCATATCGTTGACGATGAAGATCAAGACTATCTGGCGCATGCCCATGCGATTGCAGCGGCGCTCGATTGGAGCGTTGATCCCTGGCACGCGCTCACTGCGGCGCTCAAAGACGCAAGCGGACGCAAGGGTAAGGCGCTGTTCATGCCGCTGCGCCTCGCGCTGACAGGTCGTGAGCATGGCCCCGACATGGCGGCGCTGCTTCCGCTCATCGGCAAGGAACGCGCGCTTAAGCGCCTGTCCTGAAAGCAAAAATACCGCGCTGCCATGGAAAAATGTAATATTGTATCTTATTAAGTAATGTTGTAACATCCTTTTGTGAAAGCCCGATTTTCGTGCCTTCGCCGGAAGAGGAGGATGTCATGGCATATGCAGATATCAAAAGCCGCCCAAGCCCAGTTTCGCTTGGCAGCGCGTTCATTATCAACGGTTTGATGATTGTGGGAATCATCTTTGCCGCGCCCAATATCGTTGGTGATTCCGCAGATGCGCCCATGATCATCTCGTTAATTCCGTCGCCGCCCAGCCCGGTGATTGAGAAGCCCAAGTCAAAGCCTGACGCCGGCGTTCTTGCCAAGCCGCTGACGCAGCCGCCCTCGCCGCCGCTTGGCGCAAAAAGCGAAAATGACGCTGCGGTTGAAAAGGGGTTGATACTGATACCACCACTTCCACCACTTCCACCCGAAGATGGAACGCTCATTGAAAGTCTGCCGATCCGCCCTGCACCTGTGTTCAAAGGCGCGGTGATCCATCCGCAATATCGCGGCAGTCTCCAGCCCGAATATCCGCCGGGCCTGATCCGTCAGGAAGTGGAGGGCAGCGTCACCCTGCGTGTGCTTGTCGGCGCTGACGGGCGGGTCAAGGCGATTGAGCCGTTGCGTTTTGACGATGCTGATTTGCTCAAGGTGACGCAAGCGCATGCGCTGCGCAAGTGGCGGTTCCTACCGGCAACGCGCGACGGCACCCCGGTTGAAAGCTGGCGTGAAATGACGGTGCGGTTCGAGATTCCGCGCTAACCACACAAGGGGGTAGCGCCGCGCGCATAGGCGGTTTATCGTGCTGTCCATGGCTCTACCCCCGCTTTCCTCACCAAAGATCTTGCTTGGCGACATACGCGCATTTCTTGGTGCGCGTCAGCGGCATGAATTGATCTTCGCGGGTTTTTCTATCGCAATCCCTGCCTTTTTGGTGATTGCCTTTCTTGTTGAATCAACGCCTATCGTTTATAAGGCTCCAACGGTAATCTATGCCAAAAATTGGAACAAAGGCCGCACCGAGGCTGAAATCAAGCGTCAGCAGGCGATTGACGCACCGGGTGAACGCGCCGCACGCAAGGCCGAGGCCGACTTCGAGGCCAAGAAGCAGCAACAGTTCAAGGATTTGCAAAAGGCGCTTGGCATTTGAGCCTCGACCAGCGGCTGATAGCGGTCGCAATTGCGCTCGGCGGGCGGAGCTGCGCGCTTAGCCAGCCCAACCCCAATGTCGGCTGTGTGATCGTAAAGGCTGGCCGCATCATCGGGCGCGGCTGGACGCAGCCGGGCGGTCGTCCCCATGCTGAAGCGATGGCATTGGCGGAGGCAGGGGCCGAAGCACACGGCGCAACGGCCTATGTCAGCCTTGAACCCTGCGCCCACGCCAGCCCGCGTGGCCCAAGCTGTGCCGGGTTGCTGACGATTGCTGGAATTGCACGTGTCGTCATTGGGCGGACTGACCCTGATCCGCGTACTAACGGCAAAGGGATTGCCGCGCTCAAGGCGGCTGGGGTTAGCGTCGATAGCGATGTCATGGTCGATGCTGCATCAGCCTCGATGGCGGGCTGGCTAATGCAAATGGCACAAAAACGCCCCTTTATTACGCTCAAGCTTGCCACATCGCTTGACGGTTGTATCGCGACTGTAAGCGGCCAAAGCCAGTGGATCACCAGCGAAGCGGCACGAGCGCACGGCCATGTCATGCGTAGCCGGAGCAACCTCATAATTATCGGGCGCGGAACATATGATGCCGATACGCCCAAGCTTGATGTGCGGCTTGCCGGGGTTGAGGCGCGTTCGCCTGTGCGTGCGATCCTCTCAACGAAGGGCGAAACGCCTCAAGGATGGGAGCGGCTTGACCGGCCCGAAGCGATTATCGGCCACTCTGCGCATTATGCGCTGATCGAAGGCGGTGCGGGCGCTGCTTCTGCTTTTTTGAAATGCAATCTGGTTGATCGCCTGTTGCTCTACCGCGCGCCGATCCTCATTGGCGGTGGCAAGCGCTGTCTTGGCGATATTGGGCTCGAAAGCCTTGCCCATGCCCATGGTTGTTGGCGGTTGCACGACGCGCGCAAATTTGGCGATGACCGGCTTGAAGTCTATGACCGGGTAAGGGGAGTTTGAATGTTCACAGGGATTATCACTGACATTGGGACGATCACCGTCGCCGAAGCGCGCGGCGATCTTCGCCTGACGATCGCGTGCCATTATGACATGGCGCGTGTTGATCTCGGCGCGTCAATCGCCTGTTCTGGTTGTTGCCTGACTGTGGTGGATATGGGCGCAGACTGGTTCGCCGTTGATATTTCGGCGGAAAGTATAAGCAAAACCGCGCACGGTATGTGGGCGGTGGGCCGCAAGCTTAACCTCGAACGCGCGCTCAAAGTCGGCGATGAACTTGGCGGGCACATTGTCACCGGCCATGTTGATGGCATCGGCGAGATTGCCTCGGTCGCGCTCGAAGGCGGATCACACCGGGTTCAGGTGACAGTCGGGGCAGAGATCGCGCCCTATATCGCCGTCAAAGGCTCGGTCACCGTTGATGGCGTATCGCTTACGGTGAATGCGGTTGTCGACAACGCCGATCGCAGCGCTACTTTTGACCTTAACATCATTCCCCACACTTGGGCCGTAACCACATTTGCCGATTTGGCGGCAGGCCAGGCGGTCAACATCGAAATTGATGTGCTGGCACGTTATCTGGCGCGGATGCGCGCTGTTTAATCCGTAACGATCCTGTTCTAGGGGCAGGGTGAAATTCACACGAATAAGGAAGCAATATGGCGCAGGGTTGGACAATCGGAATATTAGGTGGCTCTGGGCTGTACGCGATTGATGCACTTGAGGATGCGCAGTGGATCGACATTCAAAGCCCGTGGGGCAAGCCTTCCGACGCTGTGTTCAAGGGACGGATAGGCGCGGTCAATTTCGTGTTCCTCCCGCGTCACGGCCGGGGGCATGTGATTTCACCAACTGACGTAAATGCGCGCGCGAATATCGATGTGCTCAAGCGCGCGGGCTGCACCGATGTGGTCGCGATGTCAGCGGTCGGCTCGCTCAAGGAAGAATTGCCACCGGGCAAATTCGTGATTGTTGACCAGTTTATTGATCGCACCTTTGCCCGCGAAAAAAGCTTTTTCGGAACTGGGTTGGTCGGCCATGTTTCGGTCGCCGATCCGGTCTGCCCGCGCCTTTCTGGGCTGGTGGCACAGGCGGCGCGCGCGGCAGGAGCCGATGTGCGCGAGGGCGGGACATATCTGGCGATGGAAGGCCCGCAATTTTCGACGCGCGCTGAATCGATGCTCTACCGCAGTTGGGGCTGCGACGTGATCGGGATGACGGCGATGCCCGAGGCCAAGCTCGCGCGTGAAGCAGAGCTGCCTTATGCGCTTGTCGGGATGGTCACTGATTATGATTGCTGGCGCGCCGAAACAGCGCATGTCGAGGTGAGTTCAGTGATCGCGCAGTTGGGTGCGAACGCCGATCAGGGCCGTGCACTGGTTGAGCATCTGGCGACGATTTTGCCAGCGGAGCGCATAGCCAGCCCGATTGATACGGTGCTTGATTATGCACTGATCACCGATCCGGCAAAGCGCGATTCCGTGCTGCTGGCGAAGCTTGATGCAGTGTGCGGGCGGATATTGTAGTGCGCAAATCGCGCCCACTTGCCAGCACTGTTTTAGCTCGCTAAGACACTTCACAAGATCAGCACCGAGTGAGGCAAGCAAGCAATGGGTTCGCGTTTTATTGGTTGGATTAAGCGTCACCCGATCTGGTCTGCGATCATCGCCTTACTGATTTTGGGTATTGGCTATGGCATTTTGAAGCCGACTCCGCCCACTTACGAATATGTGCCCGAACAAGTTGATGTTGGCGAAGTGACGCGCAAGGTTACGGCCAGTGGCAAGCTTCGCGCGCTCAATACGATCAAGGTGGGTGCCGAAGTTTCGGGGCAGATTACCCGCGTTTATGTTGATTTCAATACGCCGGTGCGCGCGGGCCAAGTGCTTGCCGAAATTGATCCGACGCGTCTTCGTGCGCGGGTTCAGCAGGCGCAGGCGCAAGTGGCGCTTGCCCAAGCCTCACTTGCGCAGGCCGAGGCAGCAGTTGTTCGCAGCCAGACTGACTTGGCGATCCAAGGGCGCGAGTTTGGGCGGCGGAGCGATCTGGAAAAAACCGGCTTCGTTTCGAAATCAGGGCTTGATACCGCGAGCAGTTTACTTGCTTCGGCGCGTGCTGCAGCCAAGACCGCGACCGCCCAAGTGGCGAGCGCGCGGGCGCAAATTTCGCAGAGTATGGCTGAGCTTTCCTCGGCCCAGCTTGATTTGCGCCGGACGACAATTATTGCGCCTGCAAGCGGCGTCGTGATTAACAAGCTGGTTGAGCCTGGCACTACGGTTGCTGCCAATTTCCAGACGCCGAACCTGTTTGAAATTGCGGCGGACACAACACGGATGCAGGTTGAGGCCTCGGTTGACGAGGCCGATATTGGCCAGATTGCTGAGGGGCAGCAAGTGCGCTTTACCGTGGATGCTTATCCCGAAGAAAGCTTTGCCGCGCGTGTTGACCAGATTCGCAAGGCTGCGAATGAAAACCAGAATGTGGTGAGCTATCTCGTGATCCTTGGCGTTGACAATAGCAGTGGCAAGCTGCTCCCCGGTATGACGGCCAATGTTGAAGTGATCACTGGGCAGAAACAGAAGGTCACGCGCGTGCCAACAGCGGCGCTGCGGTTCCGTCCGCGCGAGGCCGACCGTGACGAGGCCGAGAAAAAGGAAAGTGCTAAAGCGGCCAAAATTGATCAGCCTACCGTCTATCTCGTTTCGACTGATCCATTGAAGCCGAAGCGCCGGATCGTCAAAACCGGCCTTCAGGGTGAAGATTTTACCGAAATTCTCGACGGCCTGCGCACGACAGACAAGGTTGTCGTGCGGAGCAAATCGCTCGCCAAGAAAGTGGTCGATGAGGATAGCGCGGATGCAGATTCCAGTGAATGAGCCTGCGCTTGTCGAGACCAATGGCCTCGTCAAAGACTATTTTATTGGCGGCGAAGTTCTCCACGCGGTTAACGGGGTTTCACTCAGCATCGCGCGCGGCGAATTCGTTGCGATCATGGGCACCAGTGGCTCGGGCAAATCGACCTTCATGAATCTTGTCGGTTGTCTTGATGTGCCGACGGCGGGCACGCTCAAGCTCGACGGCGCTGACACCCGGACGCTTGATAGCAATGCGCTCGCCGACATCCGTAACCGCAAGATCGGTTTTGTGTTTCAGCAGTTCAATTTGCTCAACCGCACAACCGCGCTTGATAATGTCGCGGTGCCGCTGATTTATGCCGGGCTTGGCAGCCGCGAACGGCGGGAGCGGGCGCGCGAAACCCTGACCGCGATGGGGCTTGAGAACCGGCTTGATCATACGCCCGCCAAGCTTTCGGGCGGGCAGCAGCAGCGCGTGGCGATTGCGCGTGCGCTTGTTACCAAGCCGCTGATGCTGCTTGCCGATGAACCGACCGGCGCGCTTGATACGCAAACCTCCGAAGACATTATGGGCATTTTCCAGCAGCTCAATGATCAGGGGATCACCGTTATCCTTGTGACCCACGAACCCGATATCGCCGAATATGCCCAGCGGCGCATCCTGTTTCGCGATGGTAGGGTAGTTGAGGATGTGCCGGTGACGAAGCGGCGGGCGGCGGGATGAATCCCCGCGCGATTACGGGCCGGATCGCGGCTTGGGCGGTCAATGTGCCGATTGCATTTACCGCACTACGCACCAATTTGATGCGTTCGATTCTGACGACGATTGGGATCATGATTGGCGTACTGTCCGTTATCCTTGCGGTTGCCGTGGGTGAAGGCGCCAAGCTTTCGGTAAGTCAATCGATCAACACATTAGGATCGAACATGGCGTTGGTTTTCCCATTCCCGGATACCGATGGCGCGCGTAATACGGCAGACAGCGGTCGCGTGACGATGCGTGACGCAATCGCAATTCAGAAATCAGTGCCGGGAGTTTTTGATATTGCTCCCCAGCTAACCGCCAATTTGCAGATGAGCGTTGCTGGCAGAAACGCCTCTACCAGTGGGCTAGGGATCACACCCGGCTATGGCAGGGTTTCCAATGTTGATACCGAGCTTGGCCGGTTTATCAGCGAGGCAGATATTCAAACGGCTGCTCGTGCAATTGTGCTTGGCCCAACGGTCGCGCGCAAGCTTTTTGCGGGCTTCGATCCGGTAGGGCAGGATGTGCGGGTTAATAAGGTGCCTTTCACGGTTGTAGGGGTTCTGGAGTCCAAGGGGTCGAGCTTTGGGCGCGATAATGATGATCTTGCTCTCATTCCGATAACAACCGCGCGGCAACGTTTTGCAACGGCAACGCTCCAGGGCCCGGACGATTTGCATGTGCTGTTTGTAGGGTTTGATGAAGGCATTGATCTTGGCCCTGCAAAAAAAGAAATGACCCGCGTGCTACGTGAGCGGAACCGTGTTCAAGAAGGGCAAATTAATCCTTTTACAATTCGGACGACACAAGAATTTATGGAAGAGTCCGGGAAAGTTACTGCAATTTTGCAGATGTTGCTCGTTGCAATCGCTTCAATCTCGCTGCTGGTTGGCGGGATTGGGATCATGAACATCATGCTGGTCAGTGTGACCGAGCGAACGCGCGAAATTGGACTGCGCATGGCGCTTGGTGCGAAGGGTAGCGATATTCGAAATCAGTTTCTTGTCGAGGCAGCGGTGTTGTGTGTTATCGGTGGGCTGATGGGGCTAATATTTGCAGCGCTTATCTCCAGCGCTGTTCAAAAATATGCCGATTTTTCGGCACCTGTTGGGGTTGGAACGGCCATTTTCGCAATCCTGTTTTCTGCAACAATTGGTCTTATATTCGGCGGCTATCCTGCGATCCGTGCATCGCGGCTGTCACCGATTGACGCGCTGCGCAGCGAGTAGGGCGGAGTGAATAAATGCCAAGCGTCGCGCGCCTCCTGATCATCTGGCATTCAGCGACCGGCGGCAGCGAAGCGATGGCGCAGGCGGCGGCTGGTGGAACGGGTGGAACGGTCACCATAACCAGCAAATGCGCGGGCGATGCCGACGCGACCGATCTGATCGCGGCGGATGGCTATATTTTTGTCTGCCCCGAAAACCTGGCGAGCATGGCGGGCATGATGAAGGATTTTTTTGACCGGACTTATTATCCCGCCCTCGGCAAAATCGAGGGCCGTCCTTATGCGGTGATGATCTGCGCAGGATCCGACGGCGAAGGCGCCGCGCGCCAGATTGCGCGGATTGCGACCGGCTGGCGGCTTCGCGCGGTTGCCGAACCGCTGATTATCTGCACTCATGCGCAGGCCCCCGAGGCGATCCTCGCACCAAAGATCATAGCTGAGGCCGGGCTTGCCAAATGCCGCGATCTTGGTGCGGCGATGGCGCAGGGGCTGGCAATGGGAGTTTTTTAGGCCGCGCGCGCGCGGATGTTGCCGACTGCCGCGCGGCGATGTCGGCAACATGATGATGCTTTCGGAGAATTTGGCGCAGACGCAGGGTTAGGGGTGTATGACGATCCCCACTGCTGGATCGGCAGCGCCGGCAAGCGTTACCTGAAACGCTTCTGCTGCGGCCGCAATGCCGCCACGCGTGTCGACGCGGACGAAGCCGTCAGTGGTTGCAATGAAGGTTTTCCAGCTTGCCGCAACCGCTTCACCAAAGCCGCGCGGGCCGAGCGTTTTAATCACATTGACCGCATGATCGGGCGCGAAAAAGAGGATCGGGGCGGGGCCGGGCAGGGGTGCGCCGCCGCCGCCGCGCGCATCAACATGCGTTGCGCCGACGATACAGCTATATTTGAGATGCGCCCCAAGCGTTTGATGAATCGCGCCGAGCAGTGCGGCATTGCCCGCAAAATCAACTGAAACGCTTGGGCTCTGCGCGAGCGAACCAACATCATCATAGGCCAGCACTTCGTCATAAAGCCCGCCCGCTTTGACGAACGCCACATTGCCTGCAGAGGTGAGGCCAATCTGTTTGATCGCGGGCGATTTTTCGCGCGTGACGCTGGCCAGCGCCATCGATGTTTTGGAGGATGCGCTCGTCATCACCAAAGCATGTGCGCCGAACCAGTTTTCAGCCCGGAACATCGCCTCGATCAGGAAGCCCGTTTTGAACAGTGGGCCAAAGATCATCCGCTGTGCCTCACGCGCGGGATCATGTTCGGGATCGACGGCAAGGCGGCTATATTGGTTGTAAAACACGCTCATCGGCTGGCGGTGTGCCGCCATATCGGTAAATTGCCCGCGCGAAACCTGCCCCGGCAAAACATCAAGATGCGTGCCCATCGGCAGATAACCATATATGCGCTCTCCGACCGCAATATCGGGATGGTTCGAGGCCTCGACGACGCCGTGACCCCACATCGGGACGATACCATAACCCGCGCTGTCTTGCGGATCGGCGTCCGGCGACTGTGATTGCGCGGGAAAGAAATCCCAATAGCGGAACATATCCCCGATCACCGCATAGGTAACATTGTTCGCGGTGACGGCAAAGCTTTCAACGCGCAGCCGCACCTCGCCGTCGCCAAGGGTTGGGAGGCTTTCCTCATGCACTTTATGTTCGCCCAGATGGGCCTTGTTGACCCAGATTGTTGCCGCCATCATCTTGTTCCTCATTCTAATTCACCCGGTAATAGTGGGCGACCCGATCAAGCGCCAGTAGCAGAACCAGCCTGCCCGAACGGCTTGGCCAGCCAAGCGCTTTTTCCGCCGTCGGGATCGCTTCGCCGGCACAGACAACGCGCCATAATATGTCTGCCAACCCCACGCCAGCGGCGGCAATGGCCGAGTCAAACCGGGCTTTTGCATCAATTTGGGCGAGTGTCATCGCGCCGTGTTCATGGCAGCCGCGCGCGTGTTTGCCACCGGGCGGCGCATCCCATACCATCGTGACCTGTTGCGAGAGTGCGGCGCGTTCATAATCCTGCCGCAGCATTTCGCCTGCTGCCAACTGCCGCGCGCTGACCAGTTT
>JBBTEI010000010.1:0-25379 GCA_038042405.1 Pseudomonadota bacterium | reverse complement strand
GTCGGCTGGGTGCTGAATACAAAGCTCGCGCCCAGTAACTGATTGTGTGATGCCGCGCGCCGTGGCATGGGCGCGGTATGCTCCTTTCAGATTGTGTCATTTTCATTGATGGTGAAGCCATCATCCTTGACAAGCCGCAAGGCCTGCCGGTTGATCGCCCGCGTGACGGCTCGATTAGCCTTGAAAACCATGTTGAGGGTTTAAAGTTCGGTTTTCGCCGCTGGCCAACGGCGGTGCACCGGCTTGATCGAGATACCAGCGGCTGTTTGCTGTTGGCGCGTAATCCCAAGGCGCACGCGCGCTTTACGCAGGCATTTGAGGCGAAGTCAGTCACCAAGCAATATCTTGCGGTGGTTGAGGGCGTCCCTGAAGAGGCGTCAGGGATCATCGATCTGCCGCTGGGTAAATTCAGCACACAAAAAAGCGGCTGGCGGATGGTGGTTGATAAGGGCGGCAAAAGCGCGATTACGCGCTGGGAGAAGCTCGCCGAAATTGGTGGTCGCGCGCTGATCCGCTTTATCCCTGAAACCGGGCGGACGCACCAAATCCGGGCGCACGCGGCTTACGGTCTGCGTGCCGCGATAGTTGGCGATCCGGTTTATGGCAAAGCGGGTGAGCCGATGCTGCTCCACAGTGCCTTCCTCTCGGTGCCGCGTGACGGCAAGCCACCAGTTGAAGCGCGCGCGCCTTTGCCTGAGCGGTTCGCAGCGGCAGGCTTCAGTGCGCCTGAATGAACGTCCAAATCCTTGTCGATGGTGACGCGTGTCCGGTGAAGGAAGAGATTTACCGGACGGCCTATCGCCAAGAAGTGCCGGTAATGATCGTCAGCAACAGCCACTTCCGCATCCCCGATCATCCGCTTATCAAACGAACCGTGGTCAGTGACGCGTTTGATGCCGCCGATGATTGGATCGTCGAAGCGGCGAGCGCGAAGACGGTCGTGATTACCACCGACATTTTACTCGCTGATCGGTGCTTGAAGCGGGGTGCAACTGTAATCGCACCTACTGGCAGGCCATTTACTGCTAACTCAATTGGTGTGGCCATTGCGACGCGTGCGATCATGGCCGATTTGCGTGCGGGCGGCGATGCCATCGGCGGGCCCGCGCCGTTTTCCAAAGCTGATCGTTCAATATTCCTCCAAGTGCTTGATCAGGCGTTGGTCAAGTTGAAGCGCATGGCATGAGGCGCTAAGGCGCTACCATGACCGAACCCTATCTCATTCCTGAAGATGCGCTTGAAGAGCGGTTCCTTGCAGCAACCGGCCCCGGTGGGCAAAATGTCAACAAGGTTGCAACCGCAGTGCAGATCAGACTTGACGTTTTTGCACTTCGTCTGCTTCCATCTGTTTATACTCGGCTCAAAATGCTCGCGGGCAGCAAATGGACGAATGATGGAGAGATTGTCCTCACCGCGCGCAGCTTCCGTACACAAGAAGCCAATCGCGCCGACGCGCGTGCGCGGCTTGCGGACATGGTAGCTAAGGCCCACATAGCGCCTGTACGGCGGATCAAGACCAAGCCCTCCAAAACCGCCAAGGAAAAGCGTCTGGTTGGCAAGAGTATTCGTGGTGACGTCAAAAAGGGACGCGGGAAAGTGAGCATGGATTAATGTATAAATTTGATGTGCGCGACAGTTGTAAGGCTGAACTTTATCATGATCTCTACGCCGCACTGGATGCGTTGACAGCTGACGAGCCTGATCCGATTGCCAATATGGCCAATGCCGCCGCGCTGATTTGGGAATATCTACCCGACATTAACTGGGCGGGCTTCTACCGCATGGTCGGCGGCGAGCTTGTGCTCGGCCCGTTTCAGGGCAAGGCCGCGTGTATTCGTATTCCACTTGGCAAGGGTGTGTGCGGCACGTCTGCCGAGACACGACAGGCGCAGTTGATTGATGATGTTCACGCCTTCCCCGGCCATATTGCCTGTGATGGTGCCAGTGCATCAGAACTTGTGGTGCCGATTGTGCACGATGGCGTGCTTTTTGGCGTGCTTGATCTTGATAGTCCAACGCGCGCGCGCTTCGATGCAGAAGATGCTGCCGGGTGCGATGCGCTCGTAAAATTGCTCGCGCCGCGTCTGTGCGCCAAGGTGGGACGCAATTAACCACTTACAGACATTTTCAGATGGTTATGAAACTGTTAAACATAATGCAAATTTTGGCAGATTACGCCGCAGATGTTTTGTTTTCGGGGGAGTAACTTGATGAAAAGCTTGTGGATTTCGGTCGCTGCGATAGCGATTTTGACAACATCCGGCACTGCAATGGCAGCGACTGGCGAGTCGGGCCGGATTATTTCACAAACTCAGACGGTTTTGACATCACCGGCTGTGGCTACACTTCCAGCGCTGCCGCCGCTTCAGGGCGGTAGCTGGGGCGGGGGTGAAGTTGGCACCGGCGTGTATCAGCCGCTGGCGCGCGGCGCGATCCTGCCGCCTTTCTGGATGCAACCGCAGTATTACATTGAAGATTATGCGCGCTATGGCTTCGCAGCACCACAAGACGATTTTGGTTGGTCACGCTATTATGATGACGCTGTTCTCACTGATAGTACGGGCCGTGTTGCCGATGTTGTGAAAGGCGTTGACTGGAAACGCTTTGACCAAGAGCAATTTGCTGGCGCACCCGGCACGTCATTTAACGAAAGCGATTTGGATCGCCGTCGGCCGGATACGCGTGATTTCGATCGTGATCGCAAGCGCGGCGGCGTTGGCCGCGCAATTGGCAGCATCGGCGGAGCGCTTATCGGCGGGGCCGTCGGTGCGGTTGCAGGCAATCTGATCGCGGGCAAAGGCGAACGGCTTGCGGGGTCGCTGATCGGTGGCGGCGTTGGCGCGCTTGCAGGCTTTGCAATTGGCGAAGCAACGCGCGGCGGCAATGGGCGTTACCACGGTGGTCACCGTTCTCCACCACGCGGGCCACATTGGAGCCACGGCGGCTGGAACGGGCATCACGGCCATGGCGGCTTTGAAACCTTTACAACGGTCAACTATATCCCTGTCGCGCCTATCACGACAACCACCACCACGACCAAGGTGTATTACGAAACCATCACCACTGGCAGCTCGACTTACTATCCAAAGCGTCCGCCCAAGCGTCATCCTCACCAGTGCAGGTGCCACCGGTAGAAGTAGGCGTATTCCTTCTCAAGCAATGGCGGACTCTGTTCGGCTCGAGGTTGGAAGCCTTATCGCGGTGCCGCTACACCAAAGGTCACCGTACTCTCCTGCCCACCTGTCGATAGCGACGATACGCCGACGAAATGATCATCAATGATCACACCTTTAAGTGTGTAGGGCGCGGCGGCGGTTACATCGCGGCTGAATTGCCAATCGAGCGCATCGGCGCGGCGCCAGCGAATGCGGTAGCCAGCGGCCCCACCAACCTGCGGCCATGAAATGGTCGTGTCAGTCGCGACTGCGCCCGCCGCTGTGACCGATTTCGGCGGCGGCGGCGCATCCGCCAATTCACGCATTACAGCGACATTGAGCGCTGTCACTTTTGCCAGGTAGGCAAAATCCATCCGGTCAACCGTGTCGCCGTAGGCGCGTTTGCCATCGGTGCGGATATCCTGATGCTGCGCATCGTAATTCTCGACGCCCACTGAAAACCGGATCGCTGGATAGCCTGCCTCAAGCATTGGCAGATGATCGCCGCCCCGGCTGAACCGATCAGGACGGCGGACGAGAAAGGCCTTCAGCCCCGCGCTAGACTTCGGTGCAATCCGGGCGACAGCCTTGGCGAGTGTACGCGAAGGCCCGTCATCCTCACCGCCCGCTGCACGCCGTTCACGTTGGGCTGCTTCGCCTTCGGAAAAGCGTAAGCCTTCGCTGAATATCCGCACGCGATCAGCAACAACCCGGCCGTCCTGACCCTTGGTGTTGCCAACGATATCATTGTTGAGCATGGCCAGCACATTCCAGCCGCGCACCTTCGCGGTTTCGGCAAGCAAACGGCCACCCATCAGGCCTTGTTCCTCGCCTGAAAGGATTGCGTAGACAAACGTCGCGCGGTGCTTTTCTTTGGAGAGGATCCGCGCCGCCTCAAGCACGAGCGCAGTTCCCGATCCGTCATCATTCGCGCCCGGCGCATCGGCAGTGCTGTTCATAATATCGGTCACACGGCTATCGATATGTCCAGCGACAATAACCACATCATTGGGGTCGCCAGTGCCTTTTTGGATGCCCATGACGTTGACGATATTGACCCCGTTTGGCGCGCGCGGCCCTTCAAAGCGGCGCTCGGGTTGATCAACGATGATGCATCCGCCGCACGCTTTGCCAAGCGCTTCAAATTCGGATGCCGCCCAAGCGCGCGCAGCACCGATGCCGCGCTTCGGGTCAGTCGGCGATGACAGCGTATGGCGCGTGCCAAAGCTTACCAGCTTTTCAACATTGGCTTTGAGTACGGCCGGGCTTGGCTTTTGGGTGGACGCAGTGGAAGCTGTCGCCGCCGCAGCAAGAAGTAAGGCAATCATCAGCTTAATTGATCCAATGCTTCGTTTGAGAGGGAACCAGGCACGATCATGACGGGGCAGGGGAGCCGCCCCGAATCTGCGCCTGCAAAATGGCTGACCAGCGGCCCCGGCGATCCGACCGCTGCGGCCCCGAGGACAAGCGCAGCGATTTTCGCATTACTCGCCAGCGTTTCATGAATTATCGCCACAGCGTCACCCTGCCGCACCGAAAATCCCGGCGCATGGCCAAGCGCATTATCAAGCGAGGCCAGCGCGCGCTCAACCAGCGCATTGGCATTTTCCATAAGCTCGCTCTCAATCGTCGCCTGAACGCCGCCCCACGCCACAAAATCCTGCTTCGGCACGATCACTAGGATCTGGACGGTGCCGCTCGTTTTCGCGGCGCGACGCGTGGCGAAACGCAGCGCGATTTCGGCTTCTGCCGTTTCATCCAACACCACCAAATATGTGCGCACTCGCTTATTTGCCCCTCATTTTCTCTTATCAATCAAAAGGTGCGGCAAGTTTTGCAAAACTGCAAGGGCTTGCCTCTTTCGCTTGGGGGAAACTGCCGTTACGGTTGACGCGTAAATTGACCAACAGGTGGCCCACTGATGACAATCGAACTCAAAATGCCCGCGCTTTCCCCAACGATGGAGGAAGGCACGCTCGCCAAATGGATGATCAAGGTCGGCGATACCGTCAAATCGGGCGACCTGATGGCCGAGATTGAGACTGACAAGGCGACGATGGAATTTGAAGCAGTTGACGAGGGCGTAGTCACCGAAATCTTGGTTGCTGAGGGCAGTGAGGGCGTGAAGGTTGGCACCGTCATTGCGCGGATCGCGGGTGAGGGGGATGATGCCAAGCCTGGGCCAAAGGCAGTTGCACCTGTCGCTGTAACAGCCCCGCCGCCTGTGCAAGCCGAAGTCCAGCCAAACTTTCCGCCCCCCAACGTGCCAGCCCCCAAATCTGCTGGTGATCGCATCATCGCAAGCCCACTCGCCAAACGGCTCGCTGCCGCGCAGGGGATTGATCTTGCCGGCATCAAGGGCAGCGGCCCAAATGGCCGGATTGTGAAGGCTGATCTTGAGGGCGTAACACCGGGAGCGGCTGCGCCTGCGCCCGTCGTGGTAGCAGCGCCGATATCGGCTGCACCAGCACCCGCACCTGCTGCTCCCGCCCCAATCCCCGATTTCGGCATCCCGCACGAAGCGGTCAAATTGAGCGGAATGCGCAAAACCATCGCGCGCCGCCTGACCGAGAGCAAGCAGACCGTGCCGCACATCTATCTCACAGTCGATATCCGGCTTGATGGGCTGCTCAAACTGCGCGGTGAACTCAACGCGGGGCTGGCGTCACGCGGGGTCAAGCTGTCGGTCAATGACATGGTGATCAAGGCGCTCGGCGTCGCGCTGGTTCAGGTGCCCAAGTGCAACGTCAGCTTCGCGGGCGATACGATGCTGATGTACAGCCGCGCCGACATCTCGGTTGCGGTGAGCGTACCAAACGGCTTGATCACCCCGATTATCACTGACGCGGGCGGCAAGAGCATCTCCACCGTCTCCACCGAAATGGCCGCACTCGCGGCGAAGGCGAAGGACGGCAAGCTCCAGCCGCACGAATATCAGGGCGGCACCGCGTCGCTCAGCAATATGGGGATGATGGGCATCAAACAGTTTGAGGCGGTAATCAATCCGCCGCAGGGCATGATCATGGCGATTGGGGCAGGCGAAAAGCGCCCCTACGTGGTCGATGACGCGCTCGCGATTGCAACCGTGATGAGCGCGACGGGGAGCTTCGATCATAGAGCAATTGACGGCGCGGACGGGGCGCAGTTGATGAAGGTCTTCAAGGAACTGGTGGAGACGCCGCTGGGGCTGGTGGCTTAGGTGCTGGCAGAGTCGGATAACCCCTCTCCCCTTGCGGGAGAGGGTGGCCCGCAGGGCCGGGTGTGGGGTAGCGCCGCGTCTGCGGCGCACAAAACTCTGGCGCAAGCTCAGGCTCGAAGCAAACTGCTCATCAAGCGTGCGCGATACATGCGCGCGAATCCAACTGATGCCGAACGCCAGCTTTGGCACCTGCTCCGTGACCACAGGCTCGAACATCTTAAATGGCGGCGGCAATTCATCGTCGATGACCGCTATATCGTTGATTTTATCTGCCTCTCGCATCGCCTGATCATCGAAGCTGACGGGAGCCAGCACGCAGACAGCCGCGACGACGCGCAGCGTGATGATTGGCTGAAGTCCCAAGGCTTCACCATATTGCGATTCTGGAATAGTGACATTCTGAGCAATATTGCTGGTGTCGCAGACGCGATCATGGCTGCGGTTGAGTCTTTTGGCGCGCAGACGCGCGCGACCCCACACCCTTCCGCCGCGAGGGCCCCATCAAAGTAATACTTTGATGGGGCCCTCGCGGCTCCCTCCCTCTCCCGCAAGGGGAGAGGGGCTTTTTGATTTCGATGTTTAGAGTAATTGTTGTATGAGAATATTTCTTGGGCTTTGCATTGTTGTATTGGTTTACATCTTAGCGGGTTTCATCGGCATTTCTGCAAACGCTAGAGAACAGGATTTTGCAAATGGAATGATTTTGTGGGGTATATTTATGGGTTTAGCGACAGCACTGCCAGATGGGCCAATAGCCAAGAAAATGCGTTTGGCGCTCATGATTCCTGCCTTTTTGCTGTTAGGGTTTTGCACGATTGGAATATTACGTAATGCCTGACACATACGATCTCATTGTCCTCGGTTCCGGCCCCGGCGGATACGTCGCAGCGATCCGTGCCGCCCAACTTGGCCTCAAGGTCGCGATTGTTGAGCGCGAGAATCTCGGCGGCATTTGCCTCAACTGGGGGTGCATCCCGACCAAGGCGCTGCTGCGGTCGGCGGAGATATTCCATTATATGCAGCACGCGGGCGATTACGGCCTGATCGCGAGCGGCATTAGTGCGGATATCGACGCGGTGGTCAAGCGCTCGCGCGGGGTGGCCAAGCAGTTGAATCAGGGCATTGGCCATCTGATGAAGAAGAATAAAATCACCGTCCATATGGGCGATGGCGCAATCACCGCACCCGGCAAACTCACCGTCACCAAGGATGGCAAAGCCGAAGCGCTGACCGCCAAGAACATCATCATCGCGACCGGTGCCCGCGCGCGCGATCTGCCCTTTGCCCCGGCGGACGGGAAACGCATCTGGACGTACCGCCACGCGATGGTGCCGCCCGAAATGCCAACCAAGCTGCTTGTTATTGGCTCTGGTGCCATTGGCATCGAATTTGCGAGCTTTTACAATGATATGGGCGCGAAGGTAACTGTGGTTGAAATGCTCGACCGCGTCGTGCCGGTTGAGGATGCCGACGTCTCGGCGTTCCTCGAAAAGGCGCTGACCAAGCAAGGCATGACGATCATGACCGGGGCGGGCGTTGAAACGATCAAGGTGAGCGCCACCGGCATATCGGCGAGCATCAAGGGCAAGGACGGCAAGGTCGTTACATCCGAATTCAGCCATGTGATTGTCGCGGTCGGGATCGTGCCCAATACCGAGAATATCGGGCTTGAGGCGCTCGGCATCAAAACGACCAAGGGGCATATTGATACCGACGCGATGTGCCGCACCAACGTGCCCGGCATCTGGGCGATTGGCGATGTCACAGCACCGCCTTGGCTCGCGCACAAGGCAAGCCATGAAGGTGTGATCGCGGCGGAGGCAATAGCAGGCGGCCACCCGCATGCGATGGATCCGCTCAACATTCCGGGCTGCACTTACTGCCACCCGCAGATCGCGAGCGTCGGCCTGACCGAGGCGAAGGCGAAGGCGGCCGGCTATGATGTGAAGGTCGGCAATTTCCCCTTCATCGGCAATGGCAAGGCGATTGCGCTTGGCGAGGCCGAAGGGTTCATCAAAACCGTGTTTGATGCCAAAACGGGCGAATTGCTCGGCGCGCATATGATCGGCGCTGAAGTGACTGAGCTGATCCAAGGCTATACCGTCGGCAAAACCGCTGAATTGGTTGAGGCGGACTTTATGGGCACCGTCTTCCCGCATCCGACCTTGAGTGAGATGATGCATGAGAGTGTGTTGAGCGCTTACGGGCGGGCGCTGCATATATGAGCCGAGTCCCCGCGCTGGGTCGGCTTGAACGCGTCCCGCTAAGGGTAGCTTGGGATAACGAGGCAACCAGTTTTACACCGTGGCTTGCACAAGAGGAGAATCTGACAGTTTTGTCAGAGGCGCTCGAAATGGACTTGGCAGTCGTCGGCGTGGAAACAAGTGTGGGGTCGTTTCGTGCTGACATTGTATGCCGGGATCAATCCAACGACCACTCGGATGATCAGTTGGTGCTGATTGAAAATCAATTGGAAAGAACCGACCATACGCATCTGGGCCAATTGCTGACCTATGCCGCAGGTTTGCAGACAGTGACGCTAGTATGGATCGCTGACAGGTTCACGGAACCGCATCGTGCGGCACTCGACTGGCTCAATGAAATCACCGACGAGAGGTTCCGATTTTTTGGGCTTGAGGTCGAGCTTTGGCGAATTGGCGAGAGCCCGCTGGCACCAAAATTCAACATCGTTTCAAAGCCAAATAGTTGGTCCAAGACAGTTCATGGAGAGCGTCGTGCGACCGAGAGTTCGGGGCTGACCGACTTGAGGCAAGCTCAACTCGCATTTTGGAACGAGCTAGCTGGCAGATTGGATGGATTGCGCAACGGTACACGCGGTCGGACACCAAGAGCGCAGCAATGGTATTCGGTTGCAATCGGTCGGTCAGGCTTTGATTTGAACGCTTATTTCGTAGCGCAAAAAGGCAGGATCGGCATTGATCTTTTCCTAAGCTCTGCCGATGCCCACCAGCATTTTAATCATTTGCTAGAGCAGAAAGATGAGCTTGAGCAAAAGCTCGGCCAACTTGAGTGGATCAAGGCCACCAAAGAGGCCCGAATTGCACAGTACATGCCAGTGGACGATATGCTAAATGAAGCCAACTGGCCGGATATGCTAGATTGGCTTGTGGAGAGGCTGAGTGCATTCGACAACGTATTTAGAGACAAAGTTCGAAAAATTCCCAGCATCAAGAACATCAAGAGCAGCTAGATGGCTCTCGGCACCCACGATTTCACCCCCGATCAGCGGAATGATGCGATCCTGATCAATGTGAACGGCACGCTCACGCCGCGCGCGCAGGCGATGGTTTCGGTGTTTGATAGCGGCTTCATGCTCGGCGATGGCGTATGGGAGGGGATACGCGTTCACGCCGGGCGGATGGCGTTTCTGGATCAGCATCTCGACCGGCTGTGGGAGGGTGCGAAGGCGATTGCGATGGACATCGGCATTTCGCGCGCCGAGATGGAGGCGCGGCTTTACGCGACGATTGACGCAAACAAGATGGACTCCTGCCACATCCGCCTGATGGTGACGCGCGGTATCCGCTCAACGCCCTATCAAGACCCGCGCGTGGTGATTTCGCCCGCGACGATTGTGATCATTGCCGAATATAAAGACCCGCTGCCCGCGACGGTTGAAAAAGGCTTGTCACTCTTCACCGTCCACGTAAGGCGCGGCGACCCGGCGGTGCAAGACCCAAAGCTCAATTCGCACAGCAAGCTCAATTGCATCACCGCCTGCATTCAGGCGGCACAGGCGGGCGCGGATGAGGCGCTGATGCTTGATCCGCACGGTTTCGTCGCGACGTGCAATTCAACCCATTTCTTCGTTGTGCGTAAGGGTGAGGTGTGGACGTCTTCCGGTGATTATTGCCTCGACGGGATCACGCGGCGCAATGTCGTCAACCTTTGCAAGCAAAACGACATTCCAGTTTTTGAGCGCAATTTCTCACTGACCGATGTGTACGGCGCCGATGAGGCTTTTGTTACCGGTACATTTGCCGGCGTTGTACCTGCGCATACGATTGACGGGCGGGTACTAACCAAGGGGCGCGGGCCGATGGTTGAGCGGCTTCAGGGGTTATACAAAGCGCACATCGAAAGCGACATTGCAGCGCGTGGGCGTCCGTGACAGTCCGCATTGCCCCAAGCGGCGACCAGCCGCTGAAAATCGCAATGTGGAGCGGTCCACGTAACATCTCAACCGCGATGATGCGCAGCTTCTCATCGCGGGCCGATTGCGCGGTGACAGACGAACCCTTTTACGGCGCATTCTTAAAGCAATCGGGCGAACCGCAGCCGATGGCTGATGCAGTGATTGCGGATATGGATTGCAACTGGCAATCGGTTGCCAATACTATGCGTGGCCCTACACCGGGTGGGAAAGCGATCTGGTATCAAAAGCATATGCCGCATCATATGGTCGGCTCGGTCGATATCCTCGATTTTCCGGATCATGTTCATGTGTTCCTGATCCGCGCGCCTGAACTGGTTGTCGCAAGTTATGCCGCCAAAAATGATCTCCGCGCGGCGCATCTGCTTGGGTTCGCGCAAATGGTCGATTATCATAGTCGTATTTCTGACAAGCTCGGCACCTGCGCGCCTGTGATCGACAGCAGCGACTTTTTGAATGACCCGGCGAGGATGCTGCGCGTACTGTGTGCCGCGCTTGGTATCGTATGGGATCCGGCGATGCTTGGCTGGAAGCTAGGGCCGCATCCGGATGATGGCATTTGGGGCAGCCATTGGTACGGGGCGGTTGAGGCAAGTAGCGGATTCGCGCCGCCGCTTGCCAAAATACAGGTTTTAAGTGATGCCGCGCGCCGTATCGTTGATGAATGTCAGGCTGACTATGACTATTTGGCGCGGTATAGGCAGGGTTAAGATATAGAGTGCCGTTCCTAATATAATATGAGAAGTCGCGCACATATTTGCATTTTGTTGTCCGTTGGGTTTGTGCCTGAAATTGCTATAGCGCGATTAAATCCGCCGCCGCCAAAGAGTAATCTCCCGCCGGATTTTGTATCAAGCCCCCCTCCACATGGCCAAGGAATAGGACGAGATATCGCTCCCCCTCGGGAAAATGATAGGCCGACTGCACGGCCGATCATCACTATGCCGAATATGCTGATCGAGGCTGAGCCGATTGATCGGGCAGCGGGGCGGAGTGAGGAAGACGAAGCTATTACGGGATTCGGCAACGATGCATTGGTGGATAATAGCCTTTTGGTTGATCCCGCCGCGCGGCTGCGCTAAGGGCGACGGCTTGATCCGAATTGGAATTGCACCCAGCCCATGTATACGTTTTTTCTCGTCGTTCACGCCATTGTCGCGGCAGCCCTTGTTGGCGTTATTCTTATGCAGCGTTCCGAAGGCGGCGGGCTTGCCGGTGGCGGTAACCCGGCGGGGCTGATGTCCGCGCGCGGTGCGGCCGATTTCTTGACGCGGATGACATCGGTGTTGGCAACCTTGTTCGTCACGCTTTCGATTGTGCTTGCCGCGATTGCGATCACCAATCGTGCGCCAGATGACCTTGATACATCGCTTGCGCGTAAGGCTGCCACCGCGCCTGTGGCCCCGCCGATGGGCGTGCCAATGGCAGGCGGAACGCCGAGCCAGCCAGCCGGTGATGGCCCAATCATCGAAGATAATATAGTTGTGCCAGCAAAGCTTGATGCAAAGCCAGCTACCGAAAAAGCGTCGCCAAAGCCAGCCGCGCGTGAGGCTGCACCTGCGGCTAAAGTCGCGACCCCCAAGCCAGAGGCTGCCAAACCGGCCGCTGAAAAAGTGGCACCCCCGCCAGTCGCCCCGGCTCCGGCGGAAACGGGAAATAGCCCACAATAATATTTTCGTTTTTGGGATTCTCGGCCTTGCCTATTCGGGGGGACAGCGCTTAAGCCTTTTCTCCCATGGCGCGGTTTATTTTCATCACCGGCGGCGTGGTTTCCTCGCTCGGCAAAGGTCTCATGGCGGCGTCGCTTGGCGCGCTGTTGCAAGCACGCGGCTATAAAGTTCGCATTCGCAAATTTGATCCCTATCTGAATGTCGATCCCGGCACGATGTCGCCCTATCAGCACGGCGAAGTCTATGTGACTGACGACGGCGCAGAGACTGATCTTGATCTTGGCCATTATGAACGCTTCACCGGAGTGTCTGCGCGGCAGTCTGACAATGTAACCTCAGGCCGAATTTACCAGCAGATCATCACGCGTGAACGGCGCGGCGATTATCTCGGCGCTACGGTTCAGGTCATCCCGCATGTAACCGATGCGATCAAGGCATTCGCGCAGGCCGAAACCGACGATCTTGATTTCGTGCTGTGTGAAATTGGTGGCACTGTCGGTGATATTGAATCGCTGCCCTTCATCGAGGCGATTCGCCAGCTTCGCAACGATGTTGGCCGCGCGAATACGGTTTTCATTCACGTTACACTGGTGCCTTATATCGCGGCCGCAGGTGAGCTTAAGACCAAACCAACCCAGCACAGTGTGCGCGAATTGACGAGCCTTGGGATTCAGCCTGACATATTGCTGTGCCGCACCGAACATGAGCTACCCGAGGGTGAGCGCGCCAAGATCGCCTTGTTCTGCAACGTGCGCAAAGAAGCCGTCATTCAGGCGCTTGACGCCTCATCAATCTATGCCGTTCCGCTGCAATATCACCGTGAAGGGCTTGATGATGAAGTGCTGCGCGCGTTTGGGATTGAACCTGGCGCTGCGCCAGATCTGAGCCGGTGGGACGATGTCATTGATCGGCAAACCAACCCTGAAGGCGAAGTCATCATCGGGGTTGTTGGCAAATATGTCGGGCTTCAGGATGCGTATAAATCTTTGAATGAAGCACTTTCACACGGCGGAATTGCCAACCGCGTCAAGGTGCGGATTGAGTGGATTGACGCCGAATTGTTTGAATCGCCCGATCACGACATCGCGGCCCTTCTCGAACCACTTCACGCCATCCTCGTGCCTGGAGCCTTTGGCGAACGCGGTGCAGAGGGCAAGATCGCAAGCATCCGCTTCGCGCGGGAACGCAATGTGCCCTACTTCGGTATCTGCTTTGGTATGCAGATGGCCTGCGTCGAGGCGGCGCGAAACCTTGGTGGAATTGCTGCGGCGTCATCCACAGAGTTCGGGCCAACCCAAGAGCCGGTGGTTGGTCTTATCAGTGAATGGATGACCGCCGAGGGGCTGCAACAGCGTGAGGCCGGCGGTGATCTCGGGGGAACAATGCGGCTCGGCGCTTATGATGCCGTATTGGCCGGCAACAGCCACATCGCCAGCATCTATGATGGCACGCTGGTTTCTGAACGACATCGCCACCGCTACGAAGTTAACATCGGTTACCGTGATATGCTTGAGAAAAACGGGCTGATCTTCAGCGGCATGTCACCTGATGGTCAGCTTCCTGAAATCGTTGAGCGGCCAGACCATCCCTGGTTTGTCGGTGTCCAGTTTCACCCTGAGCTAAAGAGCCGCCCTCTTGATCCACATCCATTGTTTGCAAGCTTTGTCGCAGCGGCGCTCAAGCAGAGCCGGTTGGTTTAATTTCACGCATCAGCCCTTCTTGCGAAGTTGAGGCTACCAAACGTCCGTTTTGGGTGCAGATTGATCCGAAGTTCATACTCTGCCCACTGTCTAGGAATGAGCTGGAGCAAGCCTGTTTAGAGCAACCCTGCCTGCCGAAAACTGAATTGGTGGTCGGCTGCGACGATCAAATGATCGTTAATAACGACTCCCAGCGGGCCCAATATACGCGCGATATCCCGGGTTTGCTTGATATCGCTCTGGCTCGGATTGGCGTCTCCTCTGGGATGATTGTGCATTAACATGATGCTTCTTGCATTAAGATTGAGGGCAAGCTGCGTGATGTTGCGGATTGGAATTGATACTGCGTCGACGAGGTTGGAACAAAATTCTCCAATCTGTATCAGACGGTACTGGTCGTCATAATAACCGATAACAAGGTGCTCCACCGCCTGATTGGCGAATTGATGAGATTCTTTATCACAAAAAGTTTTGGCTTTGTCGCGACGCGCGTCAGCCAGAATTTTGTATAAAAACGACATAGGCTATTATTGAATCAGCTTCCTCGTTTATGCCAGCTATGTCATATCCATTTTGAACTTTTTTCTTGAGAAATATGTCCATATCGGGATCGGCCAGCGCAATGTTGCTTTTGAATCGCTTTAGGCGCTGAAAATTCGCATCGTTTCGCCATTTGCGCGCACGGGTAAAGCATTATAAGGGCGATGAAATTCAGTTAATCGGAGCAATTATGACCAACATGCGCAAGATTGAACATTTCATTTCAGGCGGTTCGGGCGGCGGCGTTGCCCGTTTTGGGGATGTTTTTGATCCGAATAATGGCGGTGTGCAGGCGCAGGTTACGCTTGGCGATGCGGCGGTTCTGGAGCGCGCAGTGCAGGCGGCGCTCAAGGCACAGCCTGCATGGGCGGCGACCAATCCGCAGCGGCGAGCGCGGGTGATGTTCAATTTCAAAGCGCTGGTTGAGACCAATATGGACGCGCTGGCGCACATGCTGAGTTCTGAACATGGCAAGGTGATTGCTGACAGCAAGGGCGATATCCAGCGCGGGCTTGAGGTCATCGAATTTTGCTGCGGTATCCCGCATGTCCTCAAGGGCGAATATACCCAAGGCGCAGGGCCGGGGATTGATGTTTATTCCATGCGCCAGCCGCTTGGGATTGGCGCAGGCATAACACCGTTTAACTTCCCTGCCATGATTCCCTTGTGGATGTCCGGCGTTGCGATTGCGACGGGCAACGCGTTCATTATCAAGCCAAGCGAGCGCGACCCGTCAGTGCCGGTGCGTTTGGCCGAACTCTTCATTGAAGCGGGCCTGCCGGAGGGCATTTGTCAGGTCGTCCACGGTGACAAGGAAATGGTTGACGCGATCCTTGATCATCCAGCGATTGCGGCGGTGAGCTTTGTGGGTTCATCCGACATCGCGCACTATGTCTATCAACGCGGGGTCGCTGCGGGCAAACGCGTGCAGGCGATGGGCGGTGCCAAAAATCACGGGATTGTAATGCCCGATGCTGATCTTGATCAGGTGGTAAATGACCTTTCGGGCGCGGCCTTCGGTTCGGCGGGTGAACGCTGTATGGCACTGCCTGTGGTCGTGCCCGTTGGTGAAAAAACCGCGATTGCGCTGCGCGAAAAAATGATCCCAGCGATGGCCGCGCTCCGCGTTGGTATCTCAACCGATGCTGATGCGCATTACGGCCCGGTTGTCACGGCGGCACACAAAGCAAAGGTTGAGGGCTGGATTCAAAAGGGCGTTGATGAAGGCGCAGAGCTCGTCGTCGATGGGCGCGGGTTTAAGCTTCAGGGGCATGAGGAGGGCTTCTTCATCGGCCCTTCGCTGTTTGATCATGTCAAAACATCGATGGAGTCTTACAAGGAAGAGATTTTCGGTCCCGTTCTCCAGATCGTCCGCGCCGCCGATTTTGAGCAAGCGTTGAGCCTCGCCAGCCAGCATCAATATGGTAACGGCGTCGCGATCTTCACGCGCAATGGCCACGCCGCCCGCGAGTTCGCAGCAAGGGTGAACGTCGGCATGGTCGGCATTAACGTGCCGATCCCTGTGCCTGTGGCGTACCACTCATTCGGCGGATGGAAGCGCTCAGCCTTTGGCGACACCAACCAGCACGGCATGGAGGGCGTCCGTTTCTGGACAAAAACCAAAACAATCACACAGCGCTGGCCCGATGGTGGCGTGGGTGACGGTGCCAACGCGTTTGTAATCCCGACGATGGGGTGAGGGGATGACCAACCAATTCGATCTAACCGAAGACCAATATGCGATCCAGGATATGGCGCGCAAATTTACCGCCGATGCTATCACTCCGCACGCAGCGGAGTGGGACGAGAAGCATCATTTTCCGCGTGAAACCATCAAGGCGGCGGCAGAACTTGGTTTTGCATCAATCTATGTCTCCGAAGAATCGGGCGGCATCGGGCTTGGGCGACTTGAGGCGGCGCTGATTATGGAGGCGATGGCTTATGGCTGCCCTGCGACATCGGCGTTTATTTCGATCC
This sequence comes from Pseudomonadota bacterium, assembly GCA_038042405.1. Lineage (GTDB taxonomy): Bacteria > Pseudomonadota > Alphaproteobacteria > Sphingomonadales > Sphingomonadaceae > Aquisediminimonas. The sequence continues at coordinate 8,964 of JBBTEI010000010.1, read as the reverse complement.
ACAATATGGCGGCGTGGATGATCGACTGCTTTGGCTCGGCGGAGTTGAAGGGCCGCTATCTGCAGCAGCTCAATAATATGGATAAAATGGCGGGCTATTGCCTGACTGAGCCGGGTAGCGGTTCGGATGCCGCAGCGCTCAAGACGACAGCGAAACTTGAAGGTGACCATTATATCGTCAACGGCACCAAGCAGTTTATTTCTGGCGGCGGCGTCAATGATGTCTATGTGACGATGGTGCGCACCGGCGTTGACGGGCCAAAGGGCATTAGCTGCCTTGTGATCGAAAAAACGATGGAGGGTGTCAGCTTCGGCGCGCCTGAACGTAAGCTTGGCTGGAATGCCTCACCCACGGCGCAAGTGATTTTCGATAATGTGAAGGTGCCGGTTGAAAACCGCGTTGGTGCAGAGGGTGACGGCTTTCGCTTTGCGATGATGGGGCTTGATGGCGGGCGGCTCAATATTGGCGCCTGCTCGCTTGGTGGGGCGCAGCGCTGCCTTGATGAATCGATCAAATATACCAAGGAACGCCAGCAATTTGGTCAGCCTATTGCTGAGTTTCAGAATACCCAGTTCATGCTTGCCGATATGGCCACCGATCTCGAAGCGGCGCGCGCGCTGCTCTATATGGCGGCGGCAAAGGTCAATGCGGGTGCGCCTGACAAATCGCGCTTCTCGGCAATGGCGAAGCGGCTCGCGACTGACAATGGCTCGTCGATTGTTGACCGCGCGCTTCAGCTTCACGGTGGCTACGGCTATTTGAAAGATTATCCGATCGAGCGTTTCTGGCGAGATTTGCGCGTTCATTCAATCCTCGAAGGGACAAATCAGGTGATGCGGATGATCGTCGGGCGGGATTTGCTGCGGCAATGACCGTCAGAGCGCCTGCACCTCGTCAGCTTGCAGGCCTTTTTGGCCTTGCACGACCGTGAAAGTGACTTTCTGGCCTTCTTTCAGGCTCTTGAAGCCATTTCCTTGAATACTTCTGAAATGAACGAACAAGTCCTGACCGGATTCGGGGGTGATGTACCCATACCCCTTGGCGTCGTTGAACCATTTGACCGTACCGCCCTGCCTGTCTGACATGGATTGACACTCCCCTATGACGGTGAGGCTATCAGTGAAGCAATTGGCTGGCAAACACTTGCGGCTTTTGCTCGACTCCCGAATTTACAAACGGCATAGGCCACGACATGAGCGATGACATCCTGACCCGAATAGAGGGGCAAGCAGGCATAATCAGCCTGAACAAGCCTGCGACCATCCATGCGCTAACATTAGACATGGTGCATTCCATGACCGCGCAATTGCAGGCTTGGGCAAGTGATAGTGCGGTTGCGTGCATTATCATTGACCACAGCGAAGGGCGCGGTTTTTGTGCGGGCGGAGATATTCGTTTCTTGCAGGAATCGGCACTGGTTGGCGGTGAGGCAGGCCGCAAATTCTTCCATGATGAGTATCAGCTCAATCACTTACTGTTCACTTATCCAAAGCCAGTGATCGCGTTTATGGACGGGATCACGATGGGTGGCGGCGTCGGCATTTCACAACCTGCCAAATACCGGATCGCGACTGAGAACACGCGTTTTGCTATGCCTGAAACAGGGATTGGTCTGTTTCCCGATGTGGGCGGCAGCTGGTATTTGTCTCGTTTGCCGGGGCGCGTTGGCCAATATCTTGCCCTCACCGGCGCGCGGATTGACGGGGCCGATTGCCTCGCGGTCGGGCTGGCAACACATTACCTGCCAAGTGCTTCGCTCGCGAGCGTGAAGGCGGCAATTAGAGCAGCCCCTGAAACTATAGAGGCAATTCTTAATGAGGCGCAGGTCGGTGCGCCGCTTGCCAAGATCGTTGAAATCCGCCCACAGATTGAATGCCTGTTTGCGTCGGATATTTATGAAGATATTCTGGCGACGCTTGAAAATGAGGGCGGTGAATGGGCGATCAAGGAGCTTAAGGGCTTGCGCACAAAATCCCCACAAACGTGCAAGGTTGCGCTGCGTCAGCTCGCCCATGGCCTAAACTTTGCTAATTTTGCTGACAATATGGCAATGGAATATCGCATCGCGAGCCATGTGCTCACCCGGCATGATTTTATCGAGGGCGTCCGCGCGGTAATTGTTGATAAGGATAATGCACCGCAATGGAATCCGGCAACGCCTGAGGGTGTAACGGATGTGCTGCTTGATGAGATTTTTGCTCCGCTTCCCGCCAACGAAGAATGGAAACCGCTATGAACTATGAAACTATCCTTGTTGAACAGAAAGGTGCGGTGACGCTGATAACGCTCAACCGCCCGCAAGCGTTGAATGCGCTGAACAGTCAGGTGCTCGCTGATTTGGTGACTGCCTTTGGCGCGTTCGATAAGGATGATAGCCAGCGATGCGCCGTCCTCACTGGCTCGGAAAAAGCGTTTGCGGCAGGCGCGGACATCAAGGAAATGCAGAGCCAGAGCTTCGCGGATATGTACGGCAGCAATTTCTTCTATGATTATGAAAAAGTCACTGCGACGCGCAAACCGTGGATTGCGGCGGTCAACGGCTTTGCGCTTGGCGGCGGGTGTGAACTGGCGATGATGGCGGACTTCATTATCGCGGGTGATGGAGCCAAATTCGGCCAGCCAGAAATCAAGCTCGCCGTTACCCCCGGTATGGGCGGATCACAGCGGCTGACGCGCGCGATTGGCAAGGCCAAGGCGATGGAAATGTGCCTGACCGGGCGGATGATGGGCGCAGTAGAAGCGGAGGCTTCGGGTTTGGTGGCAATGGTGGTTCCAGCGGCTGAGCTTGTTGAAGAGGCGCTGAAATCGGCCGCTATCATTGCGGGCATGGCACCGCTTGCGGCGCTCGCAATCAAGGAAATGGTCAATGCCGCGTTTGAAACAACATTGGCGCAGGGCGTGAATTTTGAGCGGCGCCTGTTCCACGGGCTATTTGGCTCGCAGGATCAGAAAGAAGGTATGGCAGCGTTTGTTGAGAAACGCCCCGGCAATTGGAGCGGTGGATGAACGCTTTTGACTGCTAGGCACGCTTGGTCTATTGCAGATTTATGCCTACCGTGAGACAATCATTTTATGTTTGGTTTTCATGATCATGTAATCAATCCGAGAAGTGGACGGCCAGAATCACACCCGTCTTGGGTGGGAGAGGTGTTTCACACTTGGCTTACGTGGACGATGGCAATATTATTTATTGTATTTTCCGTATTTTACTACATAGAATGGAATGGTTTTTTATTCAGTTTTTGCATTGCAGCTTTTGGTGTATTTCTGATATTTTTTGGTTTCTACCGTCATTTTGCTTTGAATAAGAAGAAGGCTGACCTCTGTAAGGCGGAGGTTGCTTACGAGTCCAGTTTAGCGAGAGCGTTTGAGTCTTTTAATTGACGTCGTTATTAACTTTTTTCTCTTTCCCACAGCATGATTTGTCAGCTATGCTTGTAATAATGATAAAGCGTATTGGACATTTGCTATTTTTCTTCGACCGTCGTTGGCTATAAATCACCCACAAAATCCCAAATCGCATCAGGAAAAACGCATATGAAAGTAGCATTTATCGGCCTCGGCAATATGGGCGGGGGTATGGCCGCAAATCTTGTGAAGGCTGGCCACAGTGTCAACGCATTTGACTTGTCTGAGGCGGCACTTGCGATTGCCAAGGGCAATGGTTGTGAAACCTTCACTTCAGTGCGGGATGCAGTTGCGGGCGTTGATGCGGTTGTCTCAATGCTGCCCAATGGCAAGATTGTGGAAAGCGTCTATTCGAACGATGTTATCGAACATGCACCAACCAGCGCGTTGTTGCTTGATTGTTCGACCATCGATGTTGCTACCGCGCGGAGGGTGAGTGATCAGGCTGCCGTTGCAGGCTATGAAATGGTCGATGCGCCTGTATCAGGTGGGATCGCAGCGGCCAATGGTGGCACGTTGACCTTTATGGTCGGCGGTACTCCGCAAGCCTTTGCGCGCGCCGAACCGATTCTTTCGGCGATGGGAAAGGCCGTGATCCACGCAGGTGACGCAGGGGCAGGGCAGGCGGCCAAAATCTGCAACAACATGCTCCTCGGCGCGAGCATGATCGCAACGTGTGAAACCTTTGCGATGGCCAAGAAGCTTGGGCTAGACCTTCAGACGTTCTACGATATTTCGTCCAAAGCCTCGGGCCAGAATTGGTCAATGACAAGCTATTGCCCCGTACCCGGTGTCGGCCCAACGACGCCTGCGGATAATGATTATCAAGGCGGGTTTGCCACCGCATTGATGCTCAAGGATTTGAAGCTGGCGATGGAGGCAGCGCATTCAGTGGATGCCACAGTGCCTATGGGCGAACGCGCGGCTGCACTGTATCAGGCCTTTGCCGACGCAGGGCAGGGCGGGCTTGATTTTTCCGCGATCATCAAGACGCTCGATACATGACGACGCGCGCAGCACCACTTGCGGGGAAGCGCATTCTTGATCTGTCGCGCGTGCTCGCCGGGCCGTGGTGTACGATGATCCTCGGTGATCTCGGCGCTGAAGTGATCAAGGTGGAAAACCCCAAGGGCGGCGATGATACGCGCGGCTGGGGGCCACCCTATGCAGAGGGCGAGTCTGCTTATTATCTCTGCGCCAATCGCAATAAGAAATCGGTGGCGATTGATCTCTCCTGCGCTGAGGGCCAAGCGGCGGTAAAGGCGCTCGCCGCGACAAGCGACGTATTGGTTGAGAATTACAAGCTGGGCGGTCTTGATAAATACGGCCTCGATTACGCAACGCTTTCGGCGCAGTTTCCTAGCCTAATCTATTGCTCAATTTCGGGCTATGGCCGTCAATCGCCGCGTGCTGCCGAACCCGGCTATGATTATGTCATTCAGGCTGAGGGCGGTTTGATGGCGATCAACGGCGATATAGATCGCCCGCCGGTGCGTGTTGGGGTCGCGGTGGCGGACCTGTTTACCGGCATGTTTGCAGCGCAAGCCATTCTTGCCGCACTTATTGCCAAAGACCGTGACGGGCTTGGCCAGCATATCGATATGGCGCTGTTTGATAGTCAGCTTGCGATGCTTGCCAATGTTGGGTCAAGCTGTCTGGTTTCGGATGAAGAGCCAAAACGGTTTGGCAACAGCCACCCCTCGGTTGTGCCCTATCGCACGTTTGAAAGTGCTGACGGGCGGTTCGTTATTGCTGTGGGCAACGATCATCAGTTTGGCATTTTCTGCCGCGATCTTCTTGGTCGGCCAGACTTGGCCGACAATGCGCGGTTCGCAACGAACAGCGCGCGCGTGAAAAACCGCGAGGCGCTTGATGCGATACTTGAACCGCTGATCGCGCAAAAACCGACACTTTGGTGGCTGGAATCGCTCCGTAAGGTTAAGGTTCCATGCGGCGAAGTTCGCCCAATGAAAGCAGCGCTCAGTGCGGCTGAAACGCTCGCGCGTGGTATGGTGCAAAGTGTGCCACATCCGCTGGCAGGCACAGTGCCTTTGATTGGGTCGCCGCTTAAGCTTGGCGGAACGCCTGTAGTTGATGCAAAAGCGCCGCCACTACTTGGCGAGCATAGTGCGCAAATATTGGGCGGGCTGCTTGGCTATGATGCAAGCATGATTGCGCGCGCCGCTGGTCAGATTTGAGCGCGAACCGCGTCGAGTATCTTGGCCCCGGCCATGAATATCGCGCCTGTTGTGGCTAGGAATAGCAGCTTCCCGCCAAAACCGGGGTATTGATCAAGGTAGAGAATGCCGCGTTGTACGCCGCCTAGCGCTAACGCGTATATGATCGCATACGCTTCCCAGCGCGTTTTGATAATGAACAGCCGTTTTATTTTATTGCCCATGGGTCAATATCAGCAAGGTTCGGGCCAACCGCGAAAACGCGGCATATTTCAATTTCGAATATGGTTAAATGTAAGTTAATCCGACACTTAGGCGAGTTCGTAGAGATTAAGCTCTGCTAGCAGTGCAGTCCGCGCTGTTTCGATTTTGGCCCATAGTGCCGGGTTCGCGAGTTCACCGGGTTCGATGTTTTCTGGCCAATGTGCGTCAACCACCTTGGCGATTTTATCGAGTATAGCTTCATCAACTAGAAAACGTGGATCAACCGTGGCCGGATCACATACAACGCGCAATCGCAGGCAAGCGGGGCCACCGCCATTGGCCATCGACTGACGGACATCGACGGGAACCAGCCGTCGGATCGGGCCATTGCCAGCGATCATCGTCTGTAGCCAATTCCACACCCGGCTATTGTCTTGGCATTCCGTCGGCAGGATCAGCGCCATGCCGCCACCGGGGAGCGTTACAAGCTGTGCGTTGAATAAATAGCTGCTGATCGCATCGGCAAGGCTGACCGATGCGGCGGGCACCTCGATGATTTCAACCTCGGGCAACCGTGCACGCAGATCGGCATAAAACGCGCCCTTATTGGCAAATGCCTGCTCATGCGCAAACAGCACGCGTTCATTGGCAACCGCGACAACATCATTATGAAATGCGCCCGCCGCAATTGCTTCATCCGATTGCTGGACGAACAGCGCATTTTTGACCTTGTTGCGTCGGGCAACAATTTTTGATGCCTCAATATGCTGGCGCGCGGGGAAGGGGCCGCCTGCGATGCCGTAAACAAAGACCTCAATCCCCGCTGCGCCGTGATGCGGGCAGAGCCGCATGTGATTGGCGGCACCCTCATCGCCGAAGGGTGCGGGCACAGGTGCGTGAACCGAAAATACATCATTTGTAAAGGCAAGTTGTAATTGCTGCAATGTGCCGTGCCATTCATGGCTGCGGTGTGGCATCGTCATCAGATTGGCGACAAGCAGGTGGCATTTTCCGTTGATTGAATCAGGGGCTGGCGTCACCGTAGCCGCATTTGCGGCCCACATTGAGGATGCCGAAAGCGCGCAAGCAAGCAGGCCCGGTTCGGCCGCTTCAACTGTTGTCGCAAGCTGCTGAAGCCACTCACGATTTGGCCGCGCCTGTGGCATGAACACGCCCTGCGTGAGGCCAAGCGCGACATTGGCGCGCATCTTGGCAATCCCCTGAAGGGCGGCGGCGCATGGATAGGATGTGCCGCCCGCATTCTTTGCCGAGGCGAGGTTGCCAAGGCTCAGCCCGGCATAATTATGGCTCGGGCCGATCAGCCCGTCAAAATTGATTTCGGTCAGCATCTTACCACCGGGCAACATGTGTGATGGTATCGCCAACGCCCACATTGAGCCGAGCGGCGCAGTTGGGGTCAATCGCGATCCCATCATTTTGGGCGGCAATCCAGCCGTAAGCCGCGCGGAATTGGGCAAATCTGCCGCTGGTGGCAAGCACCTTATGTCCCAACTTGTGATCGCCAAGGCTATCATCAATCGCCACAATCTTGGCGTCACTCGCCTCGCGTAGGCTTCGGATTTGGTCAGTGCGTACTGTCATCGTCGGGCCGCCGTCGAAAATATCGATGTAATTCTCCCAGGCAAAGCCTTCATTCTCAAGCATTCGCATCGCCGCCCGACCCGACGGATGGGGAATGCCAATCACCGCGCGTGATGTTTCGGGAAGCATGGCGGTATAGACCGGATGCTTGGGCATCAGATCGGCAATAAACTGATTGCCATGAACCGCGTTGAATTCATCTGCCGCTTGGAAATTCATCCCAAAGAAACGCCCCGCGACACCGTCCCAAAAAGGCGATCCGCCTGCTTCATCAATTACGCCGCGTAACTCGGCGATCGTTTTGTCGCCAAAGCGCGCACGGTGGTTGCGGATGAAAAGATAACGGCTGCGCGCGATCAACATCCCCAACCCACCCGAACGCTCACCGGGATGGAGGAAGAGCCCACCGACTTCGGTCGAATTTTCAAGGTCAGTTGATAACGTCAACATTTCAGCGCGGAATGTTTGGTTTAGTTCGACGCTATGCTGCGTTAGCGTGCCGCGACGATAGGAATAAAATGGCCATGTCTGGCCGACCTGACCAAAAATCTGGCACGTCCCGCGGACTTCGCCGGTTTCAGTATTTTCCAGCACGAAAACAAATAGATCATCAGCAACACAATCTTCGGTACGCGCAAAAGCGGTGACTGCGCGCTCAAGTTTGGATGAAAGCGATTTTTTGTCAGGCGGCAAGTTGGTGAAACCACCGCCCGTGCGTTTCGCCATTTCATAGAGCGCCTGCACATCGTCAGGACGCGCGGCGCGGATCAGGAAAGTCATAGATGCCCCTTGGAGATGATACGGTGAATAGCAAGTGCAGATAGCGAAGCACGCTCGCCAAGCGAGTCGGCAATCATAAATTCATCGGCTGAGTGGATAGATCCGCCGCGAACACCCATCGTGTCAACGACCGGCACGCCACAAGCGGCGATATTGTTACCATCACACACCCCGCCGCTGTCTTTCCAACCAATGGTTTGGCCAAGGTCTGCGCCGCAGGCTTTGACGAGGCCGAACAGTTTTTCGGTCTGCGCGTCCATTGGTTTTGGTGGGCGACCAAAGCTGCCATGGACATGAATTTTGACGTCATGAATTCGTGCAATGTCAACTGCCAGACCGTCCAGCAGCGCGCGCGATATGGCTTCATCCGCAGGCGTTTTTGGCCGAAAATTCACGCGCAGGATTGCATGATCGGGCACCACATTATTGGGAGCGCCGCCCTCGATCCGTGCGGGATTGCATGAAAAACCTGCGCCGCTTGCGGTCTTCAATCGCACCGCGAGATCGGCTGCGGCGACAATCGCATTGCGGCCGTCATCGGGATTGCGACCGGCATGGGCACTTTTGCCAGTGATTATGATTGAGAAATTGCCGCTGCCCGCGCGTGCTCCGGCGAGTGTGCCGTCGGGCAGTGCGGAAGGTTCGTAGGTGAACGCCGCAAGCTTACCGTGCGCCGCGCGCGCTATTAGCGTTGCAGATGACGGCGACCCAACTTCCTCGTCGCTGTTGATAATCACCTCATAGCCAAATTCAGCCCCGCTTGCCTCAACCGCCTTGAGCGCGGCGAGCAATA
>JBBTEI010000009.1:0-17349 GCA_038042405.1 Pseudomonadota bacterium | reverse complement strand
CGCACCTGCCCCTTGGCGATGATTGACAGCCGGTCACACATGCGTTCGGCATGGCCCATGACGTGCGTGGAAAAAAGGATCGTCGCGCCGCGCGCACGTTCGTTCAGGATCAGCTTTTCAAGATTTTCCTGGTTGACCGGATCAAGCCCCGAAAATGGCTCATCAAGCACGATAAGTTCGGGCCGGTGGACAATCGAACCGAGCAGTTGCACCAACTGCGCCATGCCTTTTGAAAGCTTGCGGATTTTATTGTGCGCGGCGTGGCCAAGCCCGGCGGTTTCGAGCATTGCATCAGCGCGCGTCCGGCCTTCATTCCAGTCAAGCCCGCGCAGGGCACCCATGAAGGCGATAGCCTCACGCGCTTTCATTGCTGGATAAAGCCCGCGCTCTTCGGGGAGATAGCCGACGCGGTTGCCCGCTTCACGCGGTTTAATGTGGCCGAGCAGAGTCCGTTCACCCGCATCGGGATCAAGAATGCCAAGTAACATTCGCAGCGTCGTCGTCTTGCCAGCGCCGTTGGGGCCAAGCACGCCGTAAATGCTGCCTTTGGGCACAGCGAGTGATACACCACTGACCGCGCGGGCATTACCGAAATATTTAACCAGTCCTGTAGCCCGAACGGGCATATCGTCATTCACGCTGCGACTATTCCCAATTATGGATGCCGCGTGGTAGCGGTTAAGTATGACCCTTAACAAGAACAGTTTCACCAAAGCGTTAAAAAACAAAGCGGCAGAGCTTGGTTTTGTGAGCGTTGGTATCACGAGCGCGAATATGTCCGCGCTTCAGGGTGAGCGGTTGCGCGTCTGGCTTGAGGGCGGCAACCACGGCGAAATGGGCTGGATGGAGGCGCGCAACGAACAGCGCGGCCATCCGCAGGCGCTTTGGGATGGCGCGCGCTCGGTGATCGCTTTGGGCATGAGCTATGCCCCTGCTGCCGATCCGCTCACGCTTGCCGAAGCGCGGACGCGCGGACGAATTTCGGTTTATGCCCAAGGTGTTGACTATCATGATGTCGTCAAGAAAGCGCTCAAGGCGCTTGCCCGCTGGATGATTGATCAGGCGGGGGGTGAACTGAAGGTCTTTGTTGATACCGCCCCCGTTATGGAAAAACCGCTTGGTGCGGCGGCAGGGCTTGGCTGGCAGGGCAAGCACACCAACATGGTCAGTGCGGAGCATGGCAGTTGGTTGTTCCTAGGAAGCATTTTTACAACCCTTGATCTGGAGCACGACGCGCCGCACCGCGACCGGTGCGGCAGTTGCACCGCCTGCCAAAGCGTGTGCCCGACAAATGCGTTTCCGGCACCCTATCGGCTCGATGCAAGGCGCTGCATTTCTTATTTGACGATTGAGCATAAGGGGCCAATCCCGCACGAATTTCGCCGCGCGATTGGCAATCATATCTACGGTTGTGACGATTGCCTTGCTGTCTGCCCGTGGAATAAATTTGCCAGTGCAGCCGCGGCGAATAAGGCATTCGCGCCGCGCGCGGAGCTTGCAGCACCTGCCTTGGCTGATTTGCTCGCGCTTGATGATGCGGGCTTTCGCCAAGTGTTTGCCGGTTCGCCGATCAAGCGGATTGGCAGAGACCGGATGGTGCGTAATGCTGCGATTGCGGCGGGCAATAGCGGATCAGTGGAATTGGTGGAGCCTCTCAAGGCGCTACTAGATGATCCGTCTGATGTCGTGCGCGATGCCGCACAGTGGGCACTTACTGAACTTAGCGTGCCTCTTTGCGCCGGGTGAGGGCGGCAACACAGGATGCCCGGTCAATTGGCTTGCCGTCGGGCTGGCGTGCGTCAACATAGCTGACCAGCGGTTCTTTACCCTTGGGCGGCGTATAGAGATAGGCGTCAAGGATGCAGATGCCGCTGCTGAACTGAAGCTTGCGGCTGTTATCTTCACGGACATCCTGATCAGCATTTCCAAACAGCGAGGTCAGCGTTGTGGCATTGCGACCGATCACCCGGTCAAGCCCGGTGGGACTGACAAGCGGTGGCGAAACCGGGCTTGGCTTGGCAAACTTTGGTGCCGTTGGTGTTGTGGCACAGGCCGAAAGGATCAGAGCGCCTGCCAATATGGTTGCGTTACGAAGCATCATTACGGCCTCCGGTGGAATAGGTGGGTTGCCATGCCAGCGCCGACAATCGGTGCGATCAGGTTGACAATTGGAATCATGAAAACACCTGTCACGATCACTCCCATAATCGCCCGCTCTCCGCGTGTCACGCGCAGCCAATCTTTTCGGGCCTGTGCGCCGAGGTGGCGCACCGCAACCATCTCACCCAAATCGCGCCCGAGCAGGAGTGCGTTGATTGCGACAAAGAGGATCACCGGCCCGATGGCTGTAAACAGCAGCACGGCATAAAATGGCACCGCAAGTAGATTGAGCAGTATCAACCGCGCAAGCGATGCAAGCGCCAGTCTGAGCGAAAGCGAGAGCGATGCCGGTTGCGCAACCTGTGCCGCAGCAGGATAGTGGCGTGCCTCAATTGCGGCCACTATCTCATCGGCGAATAGGCCGATAACCGGGATTGCGACAGCACGGAATAGTAACCATGCACTGATTATCGCACCGATGCCCGCCACTGCGGCCGCCGCAAATCCTGCGTCGCTGCCCCAGCCATAGGCCGCAACGACCGCGCGGGTGATGAATATTGCTGCTACCCCAAGGATCGCAAAGACCAACAGCGTAAGCGCGAGTGATTTTGTAATCACCCGCAAAATTGCAGGATCGCCAATCTGGCCGAGGGTAAGCGAAAGCGCACGGAGCATCGGTGGACTCCCTGCCGCCAACAGCTTGGCCTTGTCAATTGCGGCGGCGCGCTCTAGGCGACGCGCCAATCGTACCAACTTAGGAATTAAGACCTGTGACCCAAGCAAGCCTCGATATTGTTGCCATCGGAAATGCCATTGTTGATGTAATCGCCACCACCGACGATGCGTTTCTCGCGCGCGAAGGCATGGCCAAGGGATCAATGCAATTGCTTGATGCAGATGCTGCAACCGCGCTTTACGCCAAAATGGGACCGGGCAAGGAAATCAGTGGCGGATCGGCCGCCAACACCATCGCCGGAATGTCAGCGCTTGGCCAGCGTTGCGGCTTTATCGGGCAAGTTGCGCAGGATCAGCTTGGCGAAGTTTTCACGCATGACATTCGGGCGATCGGGGTTGCATTCGACACCCCGTCGCGCGCAGCCGAGCCGCCAACGGCGCAGTGTTTGATCCTTGTGACGCCCGATGGTCAGCGGACGATGAACACCTTCCTCGGTGCGTCGCAGTATCTGCCTGCCGCCGCGATTGATCGCGATCTGATTTCGAGCGCCGCTATCCTTTATCTCGAAGGCTATCTCTGGGATCCAGCCGAACCGCGTGCCGCCATGAAAGCAGCGATTGCCTGTGCCAAGGATGCGGGGCGCAAGGTTGCTTTTACGCTTTCGGATGCCTTCGTGATTGATCGTTACCGCGCCGATTTCATGGCGCTGATTGATGACGGGCAGATTGATATTCTTTTTGCCAATGAAGTTGAAATCTCTTCACTGACGCAGATTGAGGATTTTGATGCGGCGGTGGCTGTAATATCGGACAAGGTGCCGCTGCTCGTTGTTACGCGCAGCGAAAATGGCGCGATTGCGGTTAAGGACGGTGTCCGTACTACAGTTGCTGCCGAACCTGTTGCCAAAGTGGTCGATACGACGGGCGCAGGCGATCTGTTCGCCGCAGGCTTTCTTTCGGGCCAAGCGCAAGGCCGCTCTGTTACCGATAGCCTGACGATGGGTTCAGTTTGTGCAGCAGAGGTTATTTCACACTTCGGCCCAAGGCCTGAAGCCGATTTGGCGGCGCTGGTAAGCGTGCGGTTGGGGTAATAAAAAAGGGAGGCCGAGGCCTCCCTTTTCTTTAGCATCAGATAAAATCTTCGACCGGCGGCTTTGGCAGGTCGGCATCAGCCTCATGAACCTCGACGAGGCCGCGTCCGACGTGGCTCGTGCGGTATCCGTAGAGATAGTAGATCACCATTCCGATGGCACCCCATGCGGGCAGCACGATCATTGCCTCAAACGGCAGGTTGAGGAACAGGAAGATACAGCCTGCAATTGTTGCCGGGCCAACGAGCCAAAGGGCGGGTGCTTTGAAGCTGCGCACCCGGTTGGGTTCACTCTTGCGGAGCATCATGACTGCGATTGCCACCATCATGAAGGCGTAGAGCGTGCCAGCGTTCGCAATATCGGCAAGCTGGCCAACGGGCAGGAATGCCGCCGCAAAGGCAACCACACCGCCGGTGATCGCGGTGACGACATAGGGCGTTTTCCACTTAGGGTGGATTTTCGACAGACCTTCAGGAAGCAGCCCGTCACGCGACATCACGAAGAAGATGCGCGTTTGGCCAAACAGCAGGATCAGGATCACTGATGGCAGTGCAATGATCGCAGCAATGCCCACCATTGTGCCAACCTGGCTAAAGCCAATCTGGCGAAGCACATGCGCGAGGGCTTCGTCCGAACAAACCAGCATATTGGCAAATTCAGGCAGCGCACATTGGCGCGCCAGTTCTTCCGAACCAGCCGGGAAGGGGATGCCGCCCGGCCCCATGATTGGTTGACCACCGATGGTGCCAACTGCGCCAGCGGCTACAAGAATGTAGAAAATCGTGCAGAATCCGAGCGAACCAATGAGGCCGATAGGCACGTTGCGTTGAGGGTTTTTTGTTTCTTCAGCCGCCGTTGAAACCGCGTCAAAGCCCACATAAGCGAAGAAGATTGTTGCCGCCGCGCCAACGGCACCAACGCCCGACCCGAAGCCGCCGAACACACCAGCAGGCAGGAAGGGATTGAAGTTTGCGGCATCAGCCTTTGGCAAAGTCAGGACGATGAAGGCGGTAAGCGCGGTCACCTTGATTGCAACAAGGATTGCGTTGACTCGGGCCGATTCGTTGGTGCCGATCATTAATAGCCATGTCATCAACATTGCGATGATAACTGCTGGCAGGTTGATAATACCGCCTTCAGCGCCACCAAGCGCGAGCGGCCCGGCCGAAAGTGCAGCGGGCAAATGTATCCCGAGCAGATCATTTAATATCGTACCCGTAAAATAGCCCGACCAGCCGACCGAAACCGCGCTTGCCGCAACGGCATATTCAAGCACCAGCGCCCAACCGACCGTCCAGGCGAGTAATTCACCCATGACTGTATAGGTATAGGTGTATGCGGAGCCTGCCACCGGCAGCATCGAAGCGATTTCAGCATAGCAGAGCGCGGCCACAACGCAGATCGCGCCTGCAATCAGGAATGCCAGCATCAGCCCCGGCCCTGCCTTTTGCGCGCCAGCGGCGGTCAGCACGAAAATGCCCGTACCAATCACGCAGCCAATGCCAAAAAGGGTAAGTTGAAACGCGCCAAGCGTTCGGTGGAGCGATTTCTTCTCCGCCGTCTTGAGGATGGCGTCGATCGATTTGACGCGACTAAAATTCATAACATACTCCCGGATAATCTTTTTGTTGGCGCGAACCTAACCGCTTCTCCGCGAGGTGCAACCGTTTTAACGCTCTAGCTCTTGGGAAGCATCGCCCCCATCTGTTTTCCGCCAAAAATATGGACGTGGAGGTGGGCCACTTCCTGATGGCCGTGCCCGCCGATATTGGCGAGCAAGCGGTATCCCGGCGCGGGCAAACCCGCTTCGCGCGCGACATGGCCGACTGCGCGGATAAAGCCCGCGATTTCGGTTTCGCACGCATTCGCGCTGAAATCATCCCAACTGATATAGCGGCCTTTTGGGATCACAAGGATATGGATCGGCGCTTGCGGGTTGATATCGTGAAAGGCGAGCACCCACTCATCCTCATAAACTGTCTTGTTGGGAATTTCGCCGCGCAGGATGCGGGCGAAAATATTGCTGTCATCATAAGGGGCGGTGGCGTCGATTGGCATTATGCTTCCTTTCTAGCGGCCTTTTCGGCCAGCCCCGAGACGCCCTCGCGCCGATCAAGTTCGGCAATCACATCGGCAAGGCCTACGCCACCATCTGCAAGGAGTATCAGAAGGTGGAAGATCAGGTCTGCGGCTTCTGACGTGAGCTTGGCGGGATCTCCTGCCATTGCGGCGATAACGGTTTCAACGGCTTCTTCGCCAACTTTTTGGGCAATTTTAGCGCGGCCGACGGCCGAGAGTTTTGCGACATAGGATGTCGTGGGATCAGCAGCGCGGCGCGCAGCGATGGTCGCTTCTAATCGGGAGAGGCTGTCATTCATGGCGCGCCTTTTGGCGCGGACGCGAGGCCAAGGTCAAGCGCGCGTAGCTATTCCTGCCGACGCTTGCGTGATTTTGACGTCCAGCGACCAACCACAAGCCCGGTCACCCCGATCAGGAATAAAGCGAAATCGCCCGGTTCGGGAATTTCGGTGCTGGTTTGTGGTGGCAGCGGCGGCGCGGGTACCTTGCTGCTGTTCTGTGCTATAGCAGCACCTGGAATGGCCGCGAAAATCGCCAATGCCATTAATGTTTTACGCCCCAACTTCATAATAGCCCCATTACCCTTTTACGCGCCGGCTCGCCCCGAGCCAACATGACCATCACCTAGACGCAAGAAGCCTGCCAGTTGATGAACGAATCGGTTAATAGCGGAATTTTTTGGTAAATGATGTAACAAAGGCCATAGTTAACGTAAAATAATCCGACGATTCTGTGCCTAAATAGTACGAACCGGCAGTCCTGAAGCCGCAAGAGCCTGATGTGCCTCGGCAATTGTTGCTTCACCAAAATGGAAAATAGACGCAGCGAGTACGGCGCTGGCATGGCCTTGGGTCACACCTGCGACCAAATGAGCGAGCGTGCCGACCCCGCCGCTCGCGACAACGGGTACCGAAACAGCGTCGGCGATGGTGCGCGTTAGCTCCAGATCATAACCATCGCGGGTGCCATCACGATCCATCGAGGTGACGAGTAATTCGCCAGCACCAAGCTGTGCCAACCGGATAGCATGAGCAATGGCATCCATCCCGGTTGCGGTGCGCCCGCCGTGGGTGAAGACTTCCCAGCCTTTGCCGGTGCGCCGTGCGTCGACACTGGCAACGATGCACTGACTACCAAAACGGTCAGCGATTTCGGCGACCAATTCGGGCCGTGCGACCGCTGCGCTGTTAACGCCGACCTTGTCAGCGCCTGCCAGAAGCAGCGCGCGTGCATCCTCTGCACTGCGGACTCCGCCGCCTACGGTGAGCGGCATGAAGCAGACCTCGGCGGTGCGCGCCACAATATCGAGGAGTGTACCGCGCCCTTCGTGGCTTGCGCTGATATCAAGGAAACAAAGCTCGTCCGCGCCTGCTTCGTCATAGGCGCGTGCGGCCTCAACCGGATCGCCCGCATCGCGCAGATCGACGAAATTCACGCCCTTGACGACACGGCCATCCTTGACATCAAGGCAGGGGATAACACGAATACAGACGCTCATGCCGCTGCGGCAACCGCGAGGGCTGCTGCCAGATCAAGCCGCCCGTCATAAAGCGCGCGGCCTGTGATGACGCCCTCAATTCCGTCTTTGGCGAACAGCGACAATATCCGGATGTCGCCAATCCCGGCGACCCCACCGCTGGCGATGACCGGAATTTTGGTCGCGCGTGCGAGATCAACCGTAGCCTCGACATTACAGCCCTTGAGCATCCCGTCACGGCCGACATCGGTGTAAAGGAGCGCGGCCACCCCGGCGTCTTCGAAGCGTTCGGCCATATCCTCGATGCGGATATCGGACACATCAGCCCAGCCTTTGGTGGCAACCATGCCCTCTTTTGCGTCAACCGCAACGACGATCCCGCCGGGGAAATCGCGGGCAACCTCACGGACAAGTTCTGGATTATCGAGTGCTGCTGTGCCGATTACGACGCGCGAAACGCCAAGATCAAACCAGTGCTCTATGCTCGCGCGGGTGCGGATGCCGCCGCCAAGCTGCACATGGCCGGGGAAAGCTTTGACAATCGCTTCGACGGCTTTGGCATTGACGGCTTGTCCCGCAAAGGCACCGTCAAGATCAACAACGTGCAGATGTTCGGCACCGGCTTGCGCAAATAACAATGCTTGAGCGACCGGATCATCGCCATAAATCGTCGCACGATCCATATCGCCCTCGGCGAGCCGGACGACTTGCCCGGCCTTGAGGTCAATAGCGGGGAAGATGATCAGACTCATGGCCGCCACTCCAGAAAGCGCGTGAGGAATTTGAGGCCATATTTCTGGCTCTTTTCAGGATGGAATTGCACCCCAATCCGGTTGTCGCGGCCAATCGCGGCGGCCACCGCGCCCCCATGTTCGCTTGTTGCGATCACATCATCGCCGTCATAGGAAAAACTGTGGAGGAAATAGGCCTCGCCCGGCTCGATCAGTGGATGCTGCTGCGCAGGTAGGACATCGTTCCAGCCCATATGCGGGATTTTGACTCCTGCACTGCCATCCATCAGCCGCACCCGACCGTTAGCCCAGCCTAGCCCGGCATGGGTGCCATGCTCCTCACCGGTTTGCGCCATCAATTGCATCCCAACGCAAATGCCGAGGAAGGGTTTTGCGGCGGGGCCGGTTGCGTCATTCAACGCATCAATCATCCCGTCAATCGCCGATAATGCCCCCATGCAATGCGCGAACGCACCAACGCCGGGAAGGATAATCCGGTCAGCCGCGCGCACCGCATCAGCGTCGGCAGTCACAACGATATTTTTGGCACCAGCGGCTCTCAACGCATTTTTGACCGATTGGAGATTTCCCGCGCCATAATCGACGAGTGCAACGCGCACGATCAGAGCATGCCCTTGGTCGACGGGATGCTATCAGCCTTGCGCGGATCAATCTCAACGGCGGCACGCAGCGCACGGGCGAGCGCTTTGTAACAGCTTTCGACGATATGATGATTGTTGCTGCCATAAAGAGTTTCGATGTGGAGCGTAATCCCAGCGGCGGTCGCGAACGAATGGAACCAATGTTCAATCAGTTCGGTATCCCACTCACCAAGCCGTGGATTGCTCAGCGCGACTTTCCAGACGAAATAGGGACGCCCCGAAATATCGAGCGCGCAGCGGGTCAATGTCTCATCCATTGGCGCATAAACACTGCCATAGCGGGTGATCCCGCGCTTGTCACCGAGTGCCTGAAGGAGAGCTTCGCCAATTGCGATACCGGTATCTTCGGTGGTGTGGTGCTGATCAATATGGAGGTCGCCAACTGTATTCACGCACAAATCAATCAGCGAATGGCGTGAAAGCTGCTCAAGCATATGATCGAGAAAACCGATGCCGGTCGTAACGTCATACACGCCAGTGCCATCAAGATTGAGTGCAACATCAATCGAGGTTTCATTAGTTTTGCGATGAATCGAGCCTGTCCGCATGGTCAGGCGCTATAACGATTCTATGATGCCACGCAACGCATCTTGACCGCGCTTGCGCGAGCGTCCACCTGTGCGATTATGAGTGAAGATACACCCGATAGCCTGATTCCCTACGACGAAATCGTGCAGGAGGCATTGCGTGCAGTGGTTAGCCGTGTTCTGGGTGATGTTGCGATGTCTGGCCTGCCCGGAAACCATCATTTTTACATTAGCTTTAAGACGCAAGCGCCCGGTGTTTCGATCCCGCGCAGCCTGATTGAGCGTTTCCCTGATGAAATGACTATCGTGCTCCAGAATAAATATTGGGATTTGAAGGTTGATGACAATGGCTTCGAAGTCGGGTTGACCTTCAGCCAAGTCCCCTCGCACCTGACAATTCCTTTTTCTTCGATTGTCAGCTTCGTTGATCCGGCCGTCAATTTTGGGCTGCAATTTCAGGCGCAGGTTGAAGATTTACCGGAAATGCACGAACCAGCCGAGAATGATCGACCGGCAGCAATCCCGGTTGAAGATGGATCAAATGTCGTCTCGGTGGACTTCGGCCGCAAAAAATGAACGCCTACCGCTCCGAGACAGACAGTTTCGGCGCAGTTGACGTCCCCAACAGTGCCTATTGGGGGGCGCAAACCCAGCGTAGCATCGAAAATTTCCCTTTCGGTGAGGCTGAGCGGATGCCGCCTGCGATTATTCAGGCGCTTGCCCTCATCAAACAAGCGGCGGCGCGGGTGAACCGCAACCACGGGCTAGATCCCACGATTGCCAACGCGATTGAGGCCGCAGCCGCAGAGATCGCGGCGGGCAGCTTTGCTGACCAGTTTCCGCTTACCATCTGGCAGACCGGATCGGGCACGCAGACCAATATGAATGTTAATGAGGTGATCGCCGGGATCGCCAATGAGTGCCTGACCGGAACACGCGGCGGCAAAGCGCCCGTCCATCCTAATGATCATGTCAATCTGGCGCAAAGCTCGAACGACAGCTTCCCAACCGCGCTCCATATCGCGGTGGCGCTTGGTGTGCAGCATTGGTTGATGCCCGCCCTTGAAGGGCTGTTTCAAGCACTTGGCGCCAAGAGCGTAGCGTGGGATGGCATCGTCAAGATTGGCCGCACCCATTTGCAAGATGCAACGCCGCTGACGCTTGGCCAGGAGTTTTCGGGCTATGCCGCACAGCTTTTCGCTTGTCGCAACCGGATTGAGGGCGCGACTGTGCACGGCGTGTATAAGCTCGCGCAGGGCGGCACTGCGGTGGGCACCGGGCTGAATGCTCCAGATGGTTTCGACAAAGCCGTCGTCGCCGAAATTGCAGGACTTACTGGGCTTCCTTTCATTCCTGCGGTCAATAAATTTGAGGCACTCGCCAGCAATGACGCGTTGGTGCACTTGTCGGCGGCGCTCAATACGCTGGCCGTGGCGCTCACCAAAATCGCGAATGACATTCGCTTGCTTGGCAGCGGCCCGCGTTCGGGGCTCGGCGAGATGATCCTGCCCGAGAATGAGCCCGGTAGTTCGATTATGCCGGGCAAGGTCAATCCAACCCAGTGCGAAATGCTGACGATGGTTGCAGCGCAAGTGATTGGCAATCACCAAGCCGTGACCGTTGGCGGACTACAGGGGCATTTGGAACTGAATGTGTTCAAGCCGATGATCGGCGCAAACGTGCTACGATCAATTGATTTGCTCACCGTTGCGATGGAGAGTTTCACGCTCCGCTGTGTAAATGGGCTTGAACCCAACCGTGCACGCATAGCTGAGCTGGTTGACCGGTCGCTAATGCTCGTCACCGCGCTGGTACCAGAGATCGGCTATGATAATGCGGCGAAGATCGCCAAGCACGCGCATCAAAACGGGCTGACCCTCAAACAGGCCGGCCTCGCGCTTGGGTTGATTGATGAAGCGACGTTTGATCGGCTGGTGCGGCCCGAGGATATGGCCGGGCGCTAGGCCTTTAAAATGCTTTCAACTGCCGCGCGTGGTGAAGCAGAATCTCATGCTGTGGCATAAACGCATCAATCATTCGGAAACGTGGTTAACTACCTGATGACTGAATATGTTTTAGCTTGAAAGCGGTACGCGACATGTTAACAATTATTTAACTTTTGAGAGTGGCTCAAAGTTTTCCCTTACGGGGCTTCTAGGTTTTACAGGGGCACAATTGTGATCGCCAATAAATTACGTAAACTTGCGGCAGCAACCGCGTTTGTAGCCGTCGCATTATCGTCAACGCCAGCTTCGGCTTTGACGATCAATCTTTTTAATCTGAATAATGTCACACCGGGCACCGATGCATTTCGCGGATTCCGCGCCGCCGCCAATTTCTGGGAGCGGGTGATTACGACCAACAGCACGGTGAACCTTAATGTTGGATTTTCAACACTTGGGCCAAATATTCTTGGTTCAACGGGTAGCACCACCAATGGGGTGTTCCTGGAGCCCTTTGTCAATATCCTGCAATCGCGCGGTAGCTCAAATCTTGACCGGATCGCAACCGCCAATTCGCAAAGCTTCAAAACCAGCATCGATGGCGCAGGCCTTGGTGCATATAACTTCCTGATCTCGGGGCCACGCGCTGATGGCACGGGTGTTGCGATCAATCCTCTTCAGACGTTGCTCGATAGTGATGGCAGCCGTAACAACAACAGCCTGTCGGTGAACACATCGGTGCTGAAGGCGCTCGGCATAGCGCCAACATACACAGGTGCCAATCTGGCCAATCAGATTGATGGCTCGGTTCAGTTCAGCAACACCTTCAATTTCGATTTCAATCCAACCGACGGCATCGATTCCAATGCGTTTGATTTCGTCGCGATTGCGATCCATGAAATCGGCCATGCACTTGGCTTCCGTTCGGGCGTTGACGTTTATGATGGCAACACGGGCTTTACCGGAAATCTCAACAACTTTACCTTCCTGACCCAGCTTGATCTCTTCCGCTACACAGCGGCGAGTGCGGCACTTGGTGCCAATGACGTGCAGATTGGCAGCCCTGCCTATTTCTCGATTGATGGCGGCCGGACGCTATTTCAAGAAGGCCTCTTTTCAACGGGCGTGCGGTTTGGTGATGGCCGCCAGGCTTCGCATTTCAAGGATGCAGTGGCTGGTGCACCTCAGCTAGGTCTGCTTGATCCAACGATCGCGCGCGGCCAGCAGGGCATTATTACCTCGCTTGATCTCGCGGCGTTTGATGCAATTGGCTTTGACATCGCTTATGACGTGATTGCCAACGGTGACCGTGAATTCACCACGCGCAATCCATTTTTTGGCGCTGTGCCTGAGCCGGAAACTTGGGCGATGATGATTGTCGGCTTTGGCTTTATTGGTGGTGCAATGCGTCGTCGCACCACCAAGGTGACCTACGCATAACTTGATTTTTTGAAGTCCGGTTGAAAACAGGCGTATCCGAAAGGGTGCGCCTGTTTTTTTGTGCGTACGGCTTGAAAGCTTCGCTCTGCCCCCGATATCAGAATGACGCTCATTCAAGGAGAACAGTCTGTGTCAAATCCCGCCGTCGGAATGCCGTGCCCTGTGTGCAAAGTCGCGCTGACGATGAGTGAGCGACAGGGGGTGGAGATTGATTATTGTCCGCAGTGTCGCGGCGTGTGGCTTGATCGCGGTGAACTGGACAAGATCCTTGAGCGCAGCGCTGCCGCCGAAGCGCCCGCCGCGCCGAGACCGCCCCAACAACCCCAAATGCAGCAGCCATGGGGCGGCGATCACCGAGGCTATCCCCCGCACGGCGTCAACAAACACGGCTACCCTAAACGGCGCAAATCCTTCCTTGAGGAATTATTTGATTAGAGGCGCAAGGAAGGCACCCCGTTCGGTTCGCGTGTTGGGGGGAAGATATCGGGTTTACACGAAGGCACGAAGTTGTCTCAAATCTGACATCCGGCACTTTACAAACCTTGCGGGTGTCGGCATTGGCACGCGCCTCACCCCATGATCAAATGGGGTGAATGTGATAGGAGGCCATCATGCCACGCATCGATCATCTTATCGACCTCCCCTGCTTTCGAGGTCAGCTCTAAACGCCGTAAAGGCTATCCATCCGAAACCAACGTCAAACGCGGGCTACGCTTTGTGCGCGGCGGCGAGGTGGAACTGGTGGAAAAGCTGGGCCGCAACGATCCTTGCCCCTGTGGATCAGGATCAAGATTTCAAAGCCTGCTGCCTAAAAGGAGGCCGCTTTCGACGGGGCCGAACGGCATGACTATTGGCGGGAGTGAGGGGGAAGGGCGGTGGAAAACTGCTGTCTGATTTAATTTTCAGGCAAGACGTTATCTTCAACTTCTTCTATTGTAATTCCAATATCTGGCATCTCATCACCCGCCGCAAAGTTCCATGAAGTACGATGTTTATCATTAACTGGACAGGGAGTTTCTTCGCAAAATGATTTGAAAGTCCCACAAGAATTTTGTGAGATGAGAACCCGCTTCTGACATTTACCACATTTGTCTTTTTGGGAATGGAAGGAAGGAATTGTTATTGTATTCATGAATAGATCCTAAACAACAATGTCTAAAAAATATTGACGGCCTGTTTCTGACACCTCACGCCGCCTTCAACCCCGGCGCGGGCGCACCCCGCAACAAACCTTCACTGCTCAGATGCTCGTCAATGTCGGGCCAGTGGATGCCATAGCCACCGCCGCACGGCTCCCAATGCGCGCGCTGTTCGGGGGTGGCGTTGAAGAGGCGGGGATACCAAGCGAGGGGGACGGCGATGGTGCGACCGTCTTTGAGATCGACGATCAGGCGGTGTTCGTCGCAGTGTACACCTTCTATCCGTTCGTCAGCGGCTGTTGCCAAAATACCCATGCCATTTCTCCAAGAGCATCGTCCGGTGTTCGCGCACAAGAGTCAAGATGCGCGAAAGCTCTTGTGCCTTAAACCCGTGATTGCGGGCAATCGTCATATTTTCGAGCCAAACCTTGGCACTGCCATCGCCCTTATCAACATGAACGTGCGGCGGCTCGCCGGGTTCATGACTGTAGAAGAAAAAGATGAACCCGTGGCTTCGCAAGACTGTTGGCATTGGCCGCCATACTCCCCACCCCTAACCCCTCCCCTGAATGGGAGGGGGACTCTTGAGTCACTC
Source organism: Pseudomonadota bacterium (assembly GCA_038042405.1). Classification (GTDB taxonomy): domain Bacteria; phylum Pseudomonadota; class Alphaproteobacteria; order Sphingomonadales; family Sphingomonadaceae; genus Aquisediminimonas. Next base: position 2,890 of record JBBTEI010000009.1, on the reverse strand, counting down.
CGCCGCGATCCCCGCTTGTGCAAACATATCCGCCTCGGGTGCTTCAACCACGGCCGCGCTGTCGTTTGCGGCTTTCGCGCCGCCGCGACGGTCGAAGCTGTCCCACACTTCGTTCCAATTACCGCGCGTTGCGGCCTTTGAATACTCCGTCGCGCGGGTTTCAAAGAAGTTGGCGTGCTCCACCCCATTGAGTAGCGGCGCGAGCCAGGGGAGGGGGTGTTCGTCGATCATGTACATCGGCTTGAAGCCAAGCTGATTGAGCCGCCAATCGGCGATGTAGCGGATGTATTTCTTGATTTCCTTCGCGGTCATCCCCGGCACTGGCCCGGCGTCAAACGCGAGGTCGATGAAGGCATCCTCAAGTCGCACGGTCGTTTGGCAGCAATCGAGAATATCGTCCTTCACCGCCTTGGTCAGGCAGTCACGCTCCTTGGTGAAGGCGTGGAACAGCTTGGTGATCCCTTCGCAGTGGAGGCTTTCGTCGCGGATCGACCATGTGACGATCTGCCCCATGCCCTTCATCTTGTTGAAGCGCGGGAAGTTCATCAGCATCGCAAAGCTCGCGAAGAGTTGCAGCCCTTCAGTAAAGCCGCCGAACATCGCGAGCGTGCGCGCGATATCCTGATCACTCTCGACGTTGAAGGTGGCGAGATAATCATGCTTGGCCTTCATCTCCTCATATTGGAGGAACATGCCGTATTCGCTTTCGGGCATCCCGATCGTGTCAAGCAAATGCGAATAGGCCGCGATATGGACGGTTTCCATATTGCTGAACGCCGCGAGCATCATCTTGATTTCGGTTGGCTTGAAAATGCGGCCATAATGTTCGTGGTAGCAATTCTGCACCTCAACATCGGCTTGAGTGAAAAAGCGGAAGATTTGCGTGAGCAGGTTGCGCTCATGATCCGTCAGCTTTTGCGCCCAGTCACGGCAATCCTCACCCAAAGGCACTTCCTCGGGCATCCAGTGGATCTGCTGCTGGCGTTTCCAGAAGTCATAGGCCCAAGGATATTCAAAGGGCTTATACTGGTTGCGCGCGACGGTAAGTGACATGGGTGCTACTCCTTTTACAATAAGATAAGAGCGACAGGGGCCGATTTCATCGTACCACCGTCAATGATTTTGTGAGACCAATAAAACGTTCTCGGATCAGTTTTCCATCGGGGAAAAGCGCTGTAAGCCCGCGCGCATCAAGCAGGTTGACGGTCTGGACATCAGCGATGGCAGTCGCGAAATCGGGGTGCGGCCCGCGAAAGCCGTGGCGACGCTTCATCAGCTTGCGCGCGCGGACAGCCTCGGGGAGGAGCGCGAAAAACAGGCTGCGGTAATGCGGCTCAACCGGGAACCACAGGTTGGGCGTTTGCAGATAATAATGCGGAGCAAGGCGGCGCACTTCATGTGCCATCGCCGCCATTTGCGGCCACTGCCCGACATGCTCAATCACGGAATTGGAATGGACAATGTCAAACGCATTGTCGGCGTGTTCGGGCATCGCGCAGGCATTGCCCGTGCGGATATGATACGCGCCGTTGTCACTCGCGGGGGTGTCGAGATTGACGATGGTGATGTCAAAATTGCGACCAGCCCAAAGCGGGGCAAGCCCCTCCCAATAACTCTGCGTGCCGCCGATATCGAGAATCCGGATCGGCGCGCCGGACGTCTGGACACGGTCAGCCAGCTCAAGAAAACTGGCGAAACGCGCCTGGCGGAATCGGTTGCCGTCGATGTTCATCGGGGTTGTTCGCTGAAGAGTCTTTTGCGCCGCAGACGCGGCGCGCCCCTCACCTAACCTCTCCCACAAGGGGAGAGGGATTCTTGGATGCGCGCCATAACGCCTTCAATGTTTTCCATCACTTCGTTATTCCAGAACCTGATCACTTGATAACCTTCACTGTTGATGAAGCTTGTCCGGGCTGCATCATAATCGACTGTTTCACTGTGCTGCCCGCCGTCAATTTCAATCACGAGCTTTGCTGAATGTGAACAGAAATCAGCGAAGTAAGAACCTAATGGAACTTGCCGCCGAAATTTAGCCTCAGGAAAAGCTTCCCTTAGCGCTCTCCAAACCATCTTCTCGGCGTCAGTCGCATTCAAACGCAACGCTCGTGACCGCTCCACCGTTCCGGCTTTAAGTGCCAACCGTTTCACCTGTGCCTCCTCTCCCCTTGTGGGAGAGGATTGAGGAGAGGGGCGCGCCGCGTCTGCGGCGCAAGAGACGTTAACACTCTATAATTCTCAAGCCCGCTGCATCCTGTTCGGGGCTTGTGTAAGCACTGATCCAGCCAAAGATTTAATCTCGTCAGGCGTCATGAGTCCAGGCCAGTTAAGGGCACGCGCTGCAAGCGATGCTAAATTTGGTGACGTGGTTTCACCATATGCAGCGAGCAATTTACTAATGCCAGAGCGATTATGATCAGGCGCTTGCGTTAGAACTGACCCTGCCAGCGACTTTATCTCATCGTGGGTCAAGCTCTCTGGATAACTTAACGCCCGCGAGGCAAGACTAGACAAGCGTGAGGAGGAACATTCGCCATATGGAACATGAATAGACGTGGTGCCAAGTTTACGTGATTCAAACAAACCCATTTTACACACTCCTTAAAACTCGATCAAAGTACCACTTTGATCGAAACTACTGACACGCCAGACACTCATCATAATCCTTCACCTCAACCTCAATTTGTTTGAGGTCAATGGTGTTGTCCGCCTCGACGCCACCGGCGAAGCCTGCCCGTTGGATGCTCTTGCTCCGCAGGTAATAGAGCGATTTCACGCCCAATTCCCATGCGCGGAAATGGAGCATGAGGAGATCCCATTTCTCGACGTCAGCCGGGATGAACAGGTTCAGCGACTGCGCCTGATCAATGTAAGGGGTGCGATCCGCCGCGAG
>JBBTEI010000008.1:0-44326 GCA_038042405.1 Pseudomonadota bacterium | reverse complement strand
TGTTCGACGCGTGAGCTAGAGCTTGGCGATGATCATGACGGGATTATCGAACTCGATAGCGACGCGCCGGTCGGTGAAGTTTATGCGCTATGGGCCGGGCTTAATGATCCGGTGATTGATGTCGCCATCACGCCCAACCGGCAGGACTGTATGGGCGTGCGCGGGATTGCGCGTGATCTGGCGGCGGCGGGCCTTGGCACGCTGAGACCACTCGCCGAAGTGTATCGGATGACTGCGCTTGCTCCAGTCGCGGGTGCAGACCCGGCACCGTTGGTGCGCACCGATGATGCCGAGGGCTGCCCGGCGTTCTTCGCGCAGGCGGTGTCAGGCGTGACCAACGGGACGTCGCCCGAGTGGATGCGCGACAAACTGGTCGCGATTGGGCAAAAGCCGATTTCGGTGCTGGTCGACATTACCAATTTCATTTCGATTGACCTTGGCCGGCCGCTCCATGTTTATGACCGTGCAAAGCTCAACGGGCCGCTCGTTGCGCGCAAGGCGATGGAGGGTGAGCAAGTCGTCGCGCTCAACGGGAAGACTTACACACTGGGTGCAGGCATGACAGTGATCGCCGATGACGTGGCGGTGCACGACATTGGTGGCATTATGGGCGGCGAACATTCGGCCGTATCGCACACCACCACCGACGTGCTGATTGAATGCGCCTATTTTACCCCTGAGCATATTGCACGGACGGGGCAAAAGCTCGCACTGACCAGCGACGCGCGGCAACGGTTCGAGCGCGGGGTTGATCCGGCGTTTCTTGATGACGGACTGGCGATCGCGACCAAGCTCGTCCTTGACCACTGCGGCGGTACCGCGAGCGCGATTGTCCGTGCGGGCAATCCGCCTGTTGCGCCGCGCACCATTGCTTATGATACGGGGCATTGTTTGCGGCTTGGCGGGATTGACGTCAGCCCCGATAAACAGAAGCAAATCCTCACCTCGCTTGGCTTTTCTGTTGATTCGGCGTGGCAGGTCATAGTGCCGTCATGGCGTCGCGACATTGATGGGTCGGCTGATCTCGTCGAAGAAGTCGTCCGCATGGTCGGGCTTGATAATGTGCCCTCAACCCCGCTGCCGCGCGCCGAGGGTGTCGCCAAACCAACCGCAACCCCGATCCAGAAGATCGAGCGCAAGGTGCGGCGGAGTGCTGCTGCACGCGGGCTTAACGAAGCAATCAACTGGTCATTCCTGCCCGAAAAAGAAGCTGCTGCTTTCGGGGGAGGTCATTGGAGCCTCGCCAATCCGATCAGCGAGGATATGAAGGTGATGCGGCCATCGCTGCTTCCCGGCCTGCTATCAGCGGCACGGCGCAATATTGATCGCGGTGCGGAAAGCGTGCGGCTGTTTGAAATCGGGCGGCGCTATCTGGCTGATTCGGAACCGCTGACCGCCGGGGTTGTACTTGCTGGCAATAAAGCGCCGCGCGGCTGGGCAGACGGCAAAGCGACCAAGTTTGATGCCTTTGATGCCAAGGCCGAGGCGCTTGCGCTGCTCGCAGCGGCAGGTGCGCCGGTCGATAATCTCCAAGTGATGGGCGAAGCAGGCGATCATTATCACCCCGGCCAATCGGGCACGCTGCGGCTTGGCCCCAAGACGATCCTTGCGCGCTTTGGTGCGCTTCACCCTGCAACCGCCAAAGCATTTGATCTTGATGCCATGGTGATGGCGGCCGAAATTCACCTCGATGCGATCCCGGTAAAGCGAACGAGCGGATTCATGCGCGCGGCCTATGCGCCGCCTGCGCTTCAAGCGGTGACGCGCGATTTTGCGTTTCTGGTGCCGGTTGATTTACCCGCAGGCGATCTCGTCCGCACCGTCAAAAACGCTGACAAAGACAATATCGTGGCCGCGCGGCTGTTTGACCAGTTCATCGGCCAAGGTGTGCCTGAAGGGCAAAAATCGCTCGCGGTTGAAATCACGCTTCAGCCTGCCGAAAAAAGCTATGGCGAGGATGATCTCAAGGCCGTTGCTGACCGTGTGATTGCAGCGGCGAGCAAGCTCGGTGCCATATTACGTGGGTGATGCAATTGGCCAAGGACTATGCTTTATTAGCGTTTAGCCCGACCGGAGTGTAGCCAATGCGTAGCCTCGAAAAAATCGTTTCAACCTTCGCAATCGCGGCGTTGCTCGCCTCATGCGGTGGAGGTGGTGGAAGCAGTGGTGGCGGCGCGACCGGGATCAGCCCGCCACCACCACCGCCACCACCGGTCAGTACCGCTTGTTCACTGCGCAGTCGTCAGGATTTTGTGCTGTCCGCGCTTAACGCCAACTATCTCTTTCCCGAAACGCTGCCCGCCAATAGCGACCCCACGCCCTTTGCCACCGTCACCGAATATATCGACTTCTTGACAGCAACCGCACGCAGCCAGCGGCGCGACCGTTTTTTCACATTCATCACCTCAATTGCCGAGGAAAATGCGTTTAACACATCGGGTGCCACTGCCGGTTTTGGCATAAGGCTGATGAATGATGCGACGGCGCGGCGCACTTTTATTATTGAAGCCTTTGAAGGCGCGCCCGCGCTCGCCGCCGGAATTGATCGCGGCGCAGAGATTATCGCGATTGGCACCACCCCAGATGCGCTGCGCAATGTAAGTGACATTATTGCAGCCGAAGGCACAGCGGGCGTCAGCAACGCGCTGGGGCCGAGTACGGCGGGACTGACGCGGATCTTGCGGATTACAGATGCACAAGGGACGCGCGATTTGAGCGTGACCAAGGGTAATTTCTCGCTTTCGCCAGTCTCATCGCGCTACGGATCACGGATTATCGAGGATAATGGCAGGCGGATCGGCTATCTAAACCTGCGCACCTTTATTTCTTCGGCCGATCCGCAATTGCGGACTGCGTTTGACCAGTTTCGCAGCAGTGGCATCAGCCAGTTCATCATTGATTTCCGCTATAATGGCGGCGGGCTGATTTCTACGGCCCAACTGATGGGGGATTTGCTCGGCGGCAACCGTTCGCAGAGCGAGGTGTTTTCAACAACGGTTTTCCGCCCCGAACGCAGCGCAAGCAACGCAATCAAGCGCTTTAACCCGCAAGCACAATCCGTAAGCCCGCTCAAAATCGCGTTTATCACCACCGGCGCAAGTGCATCCGCGAGCGAGCTGGTGATCAATTCGTTCGTGCCCTATCTTGGTGCGAATCTTGCCCTGATTGGCGGCAACAGCTTTGGCAAGCCCGTCGGCCAGATCGCGGTTGACCAGGCCGCGTGCGATGACCGGCTTCGCGTTGTGGCCTTTTCAACGCGCAATGCGGCTGGCTTTGATGATTATTTCAACGGGCTTGCCGCAAGCATTGGCACCACTTGCCAAGCCGCCGACGACGTTACCCGTCCACTTGGCGATGCACAGGAAGCCTCTGTGCGGACAGCGCTTGATTTCCTTGCCGGGAGAAGCTGCACACCGATTGTAGCAGGCGGGCAAACCAGCCAATCGTCACGCACAGCCGGGCCAACCATGCTCTCGCCCGCCAATCCAACCGTTGCGCAGCGCGAAATACCGGGGCTGTTCTAAGCCTAACGGCTGAGCAAAAACACCGCGTGTTCGGCGAGCAGGTTTGCGCCTGCCGCAGAGGTGGTTTTGCCGCCGCTTAAGAACCACTGCCCTTCGATGCTGACGCTGCGTTCCTTGAGGAAGCCCCGGAAATCATCAATCGTGACGTGGTGGATGTTGGGCGTATCATACCAGCGCGCGGGAAGTTGCTGTGTGACCGGCATCCGTCCGCCCCACATCAGCGACACGCGAATCCGCCACTGCGCAAAATTGGGGAATGAGACAAACGCCTTGCGCCCGACACGCAGGAGCTGCTCAAGCACAAGATCGGGCCGCCGGGTGGTTTGGAGCGTCTGGCTGAGGATCGCATAATCAAATGCGGCCTGCGGATAATCGAGCAAATCAACATCCGCATCGCCCTGAATCACCGAAAGCCCGCGTGCCATCGCGGCCGAGACATTGCCCGAGTCAATTTCCATGCCGCGTGCATCGCAGCCCTTATCATCGCGCAGTGCCGCCATAAGGTCACCATTACCGCAGCCGACATCAAGCACGCGCGCGCCGGGTGCGATATTGGCGGATATGATCGCAAGGTCAGGGCGCAGGATCGTCATAACCCACCTGCCCGGATGAACCCATCAACCACCCGGTCAAACTCGGGCACGTCAAGGAAAAACGCGTCATGGCCAAAGGGGCTGGCGATTTCGACAAAGCTGACCGCCGCCCCAGCAGCGTTGAGCGCTTTGACCACGGTGCGCGATTCCGCCGTGGGATAGAGCCAATCCGTATCAAAGCTGACGAGGCAAAAGCGGGTTTTCGTGGCCCGAAACGCATTGGCGAGAACGCCGCCATAATCTTCGGCCAAATCCCAATAATCAATCGCGCGGGTGATATAGAGGTAGCTATTGGCATCAAATCGATCAGTGAAGCTCAATCCCTGGTGGCGGAGATAGCTTTCCACCTGAAAATCGGCATCAAATCCGAACGTCTTGGTCTCACGGTTCTGCAACTGCCGTCCGAATTTCTCGGTGAGCCCTTGTTCGGAAAGATAGGTGATATGCGCCGCCATCCGCGCAACCGCGAGGCCCGCGTCAGGCGTCTTACCGCCACCGTAATAATCCCCGCCACGCCAATTGGGATCGGCCATGATCGCCTGCCGACCGACTTCATGAAACGCGATATTTTGCGCCGAATGGCGCGACGTGGAGGCAATGATCAGAGTGGCTTTGACCCGATCAGGATAAGTTGCGGCCCAGCTCATCGCCTGCATCCCGCCCATTGACCCGCCGACAATCGCATGAAGCCGCGATATCCCGAGATGATCCATGAGCAAGGCCTGCGCGCGCACCATGTCTCGAATGGTGATCACGGGAAAGCGCATCGCGAAGGGTGTGCCATCGCCACTATCGGTTTCGGGGCCAGACGATCCCATGCAGCCGCCGATGACATTGGTGCTGATTACACAGAAACGGTCAGTATCAATCGGTTTGCCCGGCCCGATCATCCGCGTCCACCAGCCCGGCTTACCCGTAATCGGATGGTTTGATGCCGCGTGCTGATCCCCCGTCAGCGCATGACAGATCAGGATTGCGTTTGAGGCATCCGCATTCAAGACGCCGTAGCTTTCATACGCAATCTCAACTGGCGCAAGACTGCCGCCACCATCAAGCGCGAGCGGCCCGAGCAGTTTTACATGGGCATTAAGGCCAAAACGCTGATCATCTTTCATTGGTTCAGCGGGCTAAGGCGCGCACCCCTATCTTGTCAATCAATCGCGGCCTGCCTAAGGCACAGCATCATGACAGCACCACAACCAAAACCCTGGATTATGGCGATTGCCCCCTATGTTCCGGGCCGATCCTCAACCGACGATGGCCGCAAGGTGATCAAGCTTTCGTCAAACGAAAACCCGCTTGGCACGAGCAAGGAGGCCATTGTTGCCTTTGCAGAGCATAAGCTTGACCTTGAACGCTATCCCGACGCGAGTGCGGCCGATTTGCGCGAAGCGCTTGCGGCAAAATATGATCTTGATCCGGCGCGGATCATCTATGGGACGGGATCGGACGAAATCCTTCACCTCATCACTGGCGCTTATGCCGGGCACGGTGACGAAGTGATCCATGTCAAATACGGCTTTGCGGTCTATGAAATCGCGGCGCGGCGCGTCGGTGCGACTGTGGTTGTTGCGCCCGATAATGACTATGCGAGCGATGTTGACGCGATCCTTAGCTGCGTGACCGAGAAAACCCGGATCGTCTTTATTGCCAACCCGAATAATCCGACGGGTACCTTCACGCAGCGCAGCGAAATTGCACGGCTTCATGCTGGTTTGCCACCACATGTCATGTTGGTGATTGATCAGGCTTATGCCGAATATATTGAAGCTGATGAGGATGATCACGGCCTCGAAATGGCGCGTGTGCTACCCAATGTCGTGATTACCCGCACTTTTTCAAAGATTTACGGTCTTGCCGCCGAACGGATCGGCTGGGGCTATGGATCAGTTGAAGCCGTGGCCGCGATGCACCGCATCCGTGCGCCGTTCAACATCACAAGCGCTGGCCAAGCCGCCGCGATTGCCGCGATCAAGGCGTGCGGTTTTGTTGATAATAGCCGCGCACACAATGCGCAGTGGCGCGAATGGCTTGCAGGCGAAGTTGCCAGCCTTGGCAATGCCGGTCTGCGCGCGGTGCCGAGCAAGGCTAATTTCCTGCTCGTGCTGTTTGAAGGGGCGCTGACCGCCGAAACAGCGTATAAAAAGCTGATGGATCATGGCTATATTACCCGCTGGCTTCCGGGACAGGGACTTGGCCAGGGATTACGCATTACGATTGGCACAGAGGCTGAAACGCGCGGTGTGGCAGAAGCGCTAAGAGCAATCGTGGCCGAAACCGCCTGATGCTGCCGTTCGCGCGGATTAGCATCATCGGGTTAGGACTCCTCGGCTCGTCAATTGCGCGCGCGGTGCGCGCGCGGATGCCGGGCGTCGTGATGACCGGCTATGATGCTGACCCTGAAACACGCGAAACCGCGCGCGCGCTAGGACTGGTTGATGATATTAGCGATTATCCCGGTAGCGCTGTCACTGATGCCGCGCTTGTTATCCTCTGTGTGCCCGTAGGTATTATGGGCGAAGTCGCGACAAGCATCGCTGCGGATCTGCCTGCCGATGCACTGATCAGCGACGTTGGATCATCCAAAGCCAGTGTCTTGGCGGCGCTGACGGCGGCGCTCCCTAACCATGCCGTTATCCCGGCACATCCGGTTGCAGGCACAGAACGAAGCGGGCCGGAAGCGGGTTTTGCCAGCCTGTTTCACAACCGCTGGTGCATTTTGACCCCGCCCGAGGGCAGCGACGTGGCCAAAATTGCGCAATTGCAGGCTTTTTGGGAAATGCTTGGTGCCAATGTCGAAATTATGGAGGCAGGCCATCATGATCTCGTTCTGGCGATCACCAGCCATTTGCCCCATCTGATTGCCTACACCATCGTTGGCACGGCCTCCGACCTTGAATCGGTTACACAGTCCGAAGTGATTAAATATTCGGCGGGCGGCTTTCGCGATTTCACCCGGATTGCCGCGTCTGATCCGACGATGTGGCGCGACGTATTCCTGACGAACAAAGACGCCGTGCTTGAAATGCTCCAGCGGTTTTCAGAGGATCTGACCGCGCTCCAGCGCGCGATCCGCTGGGGTGATGGTGACGCGCTATTCGATCTTTTCACCCGGACACGCGCGGTGCGGCGCAGCATTATCGAACAAGGTCAGGATGACGAACGCCCCGATTTCGGGCGTGCAGATCACTAATCAGTGATTGAGCGCATTGATCGCGGCGTGGACGCGCGCTTCAATCTCTTCGCGTTTTAACCCCGGCGGGATCATCTCGCCAACCTTGAAAGTCACAACGCCTGACTGCTTGATAAAGCGCCCTTTTGGCGCGAGCCGACCGCTATCAAGTGCCACTGGCACAATCGGCAGGCCGAGCATCCGGTAAAGCCCCGCCATTCCGGCTTTCAGGGCTGGCTGCTCCCCGTGCGGGATACGCGATCCTTCGGGAAAGAGAATAATCGGCCGGTCTTGTGCGATCGCGGCCTTGCCTGCGGTGAGCATCAACCGGACGGCGGCGGCACCGCTTTCACGGTCAACCGGGATCACGCCGTGCCGGACGGCAACATAGCCCCATACCGGAATCTGGGTCAGCTCGCGTTTGACGACAACGGCGGGTTGATCAAACAGCGCCAGCGTTTCGACCGCTTCATACATTGATTCATGTTTCATGACGACAAGCACCGAATGCTGCGGCAAGACGCCTTCTACACGCGTTTCAATCCCGAGAATATGCCGCGCACACCAGCGGTGCCACAGCGCCCAACGGCGCGATCCGCGAACGATCGCGGCCTGCCCGAAGGGGATCATAGCCATCGCCGAAAGCACCGTCGGGATGCAGCCGAGATAATAGATGATGGTGAAAAGAAGACTGCGGAAAAGCGCCATAGTTTCAAAGACCAACTTTAATGGCAAGCCAGCGCAGCCAAAATTTATTATATTCGCGCACGAGGACAATCAATCCCGGCGCGCTTTCAACCGAATCGCCGACCACACGAATATTTTTTCCAACCGCGCGACCCAATTCAAGCCGGGCGCGCGGCATGTGCCAATCGGTTGTCACCAATCGCACCGACTTATAGCCGCGCTTATCGAGCCAACGCGCGGTTTCATCAGCATTCGTGCGAGTATCAACAGCTTCCTTGCCAAGATCAACACAGCAGCGGAACAATGCGGGCGGCGCGCCCTTAAGCGTAGCCAGCTCTCCTGCACGGACCGAAGGGTCAACCCCGGAAACCAGCATCCGTTGCGCCTGATGCTGGCCAAGCACTTCAAGGCCGCGCTCGATCCGGCCTTTTCCACCTGTCAGGACGACGATAGCATCTGTGAGTTCGCCACCCGCCGGCCCCGGCAGGCTGACTGCAAACACACCAAAGCCGAGCGCCCATGCCAGGACAAACAGCGAAGCAATGCGGCGAATCATAGGATTTGCCTTAACGCACGGAGCACTGTTATGCGCGCCGAAACTGTTGACAGCGCGACACCGATGAGCGGCAGGAGAAAAAGAAGCAACCAATCGCCCCACCCAAGGCTTGCCGAGCCAAGCAGCTCCGAACCAAGCGCGCGCATCCGATCGCCAATCAGCAGCATCACGACGAGCGCAATCAGCAATCCGGCAAAGCCTCCGAACAAGGCATCAAGCGCGATCCTGCGTTGGAAAAGCCCCGCAATCTGATTATCACTCGATCCGAGCAAATGGAGGACATCAATCGTCGCGCGGTGGGTGTTGAGCGCCGCGCGCGCAGCCAGAACCACCGCCGCAGAGGTTGCAATCGTCATCAATGCAACGAGCGCAATCGCCAGCCATATGAGCGATTTGAGAAGATTGGCGAGTGGTTGAAGCCACTGTGCCTGTTGATCCACGCGTGCCGCAGGCGCGATCATCGCCACTAATTCGCTTACAACCGCAATATCGGCATCACCTGCCCGTTTTAATTCAACATCGATCAGCGCTGGCAGCGGCAGGCTTTCATCAATCCCTTCGCGCCCAAGCCACGGCTCAAGCAAGGCTGCCAATTGCGCCTGCGGCACAGCCTCAGCCGATTTGACAACTGACAAGCGCCGCAACCCGATCAAAATCTGGCTTGCCTGTGCATCGCGAAGGCCTGCATTGGGTTCAGGCAATTGCACCGTTAAGCGCGCCTGCATATCCTCTCCAAGGGTATGCGCCGAACCGGCGAGCGCCATCGCAGCGGCGGCAGCAAGGATCGTCAAAAACATCATGATCGCGATTACCCACGGCATTGGCCCAGCCATCCGGCCCTCGGGGAGCAAACGCCGATCAGCAGCCGATATCAGAAGCGCGTTGGCCATCTACTGCCGCTCACGTATTTGTGGTGGGTGGCGCAGTGCGCCTGTGGGATCAAGCAACCGCCCGGCATCAAGCCGCATCATCGTTGCATTGCCAATCCGGCTGAGCAAATGGAGATCATGCGTCGCGACAACCACTGTTGTGCCGAGCTTGTTGAGGCCGTCAAACAGATAGAGCAACCGCGCCGCCATTTCTGGATCGACATTGCCCGTTGGTTCATCAGCGACCAGAATATCGGGCCGCGCGATCACTGCGCGCGCGATGGCAACACGCTGTTGCTCACCCCCTGATAGCGTGGCGGGGCGGGCGCTTGCGCGATTTGAAAGGCCAACCCAGGCCAGCATCTCGCTGACCGGCTTTTCAATATCGCAGTCATCCCCCCCGGCAACGCGTAAGGGGAGGGCAATATTATCAAAGGCCGAAAGATGCGGCACGAGGCGGAAATCCTGAAAGACCACACCAATCCGCCTGCGAAACAGCGGCAATTTTTCGCGCGGGATCGTTACCATATCCTCATTGAAAAGGCGGATCAGGCCACGACTTGGCCGCTGGGCAAGATAGAGCAGCTTGAGAAGTGAGGTTTTGCCTGCCCCGGAGGCGCCCGTCAGAAAGTAAAACCCACCTTTGACCAGCGAGAAGCTGACATCGGAGAGCGTTTCGGCACCCGTCCCGTAGCGCAGACCGACATTTTCAAACTGAACAATTGTCGCCATAACTCCGCACCCATATTTGCGCTTATTGCCCCATTGCACGGCGGCGTTGCGCAGGTAAAGCACGTCTTGTCGGCAAATGCCGTTCGCGTTGCGTGTCGGGCTTGCATCACAGGCGCGATCAGTGCTTAGGAAAATGCCATGATCCTCAACTGTCCGGCTTGTAAAACCCGCTATCTCGTTCCCGACACTGCAGTCGGCGCTACGGGCCGACAAGTGCGCTGCGCCGCCTGCAAGCATAGCTGGTTTCAAGATCCGCCGCTCGTTGAGCCTGCAATTGCTGCCGAACTGCCGCTGCCGCTCCCTGCGGCGACAGAACCGCAGCCGGTTATACCACCCCCGATCCAGCCCCCGGCCTGGCGCGAGCCAGACCCGGTTATCGAACCGGATTATGATGCGTTCGCACATTCGCCGCCGTTCAGGCCACGCGCCCACCCGACGCGGCGTTGGACAATCGCGGCAATTGGCGCGGCGGTATTGCTGCTCGCGGGGGCGGGGGCCATCCAATTTTTTGGAACGCCGACGATTGCCGCAAAGCTCGGAATTCCGATTGGTCAATTTGAGGTGCCCTTGCTGCTTGAAGTGCCCTTGAAACCTGAGCGGCAGACGCTCCAGAACGGCAATGAGATGATCGCGGTGGTCGGCAAGATCATCAATCCGACCGACACCAGCCAGCGCGTGCCCGATATTCTAGCCGAATTGCGCGATGCGCAGGGCCGTGTGGTCTATAGCTGGACGATTAGCCCGCCCAAGCGGACAATAAGCCCGCGCGCGACAGCCGAATTCAATAGCGCCGAGGTCAATATCCCGCGCGGTGCGCGTGCGCTCAATCTCAGCTTTTCGGGTGCCGAAGCCAAATAGCGGATTTTTTCATGGAAATTCGATCAAACCCCGCCGGATGATCGCTTCCGCCGGGTTAAGCGCCGGATTCCGCAAATTGATTCGCGTTCCACGGATGATCCGTGCGCGTGCAGGAACACTGATCCGTAGCGGAGGCGGCGAAGCAGGAACAACCACAGCAAGAGCAATCGCGAACAACATAAAGATGCGTTAACATTTTGTTTACCCCTTTGGGCAGAGACAAAAAGGGTTAAGGCCAACGCGACTTCTTCCCAAAGCGATATCAGCCATTGCGGTGCCCGCACAGCTTTGCTAGGGGCGCTTGCCTACCAGCCAGCCGGACATGTCCGGCAGCGATCATGAGTGTGCGGCCATGGCGGAACTGGTAGACGCGCAACGTTGAGGTCGTTGTGGCCGAAAGGCCGTGGAAGTTCGAGTCTTCTTGGCCGCACCACTCATTCGTGATTGATCAACCTATTGATTTAGCGCGGTTTTGGTTAGCGCGGGCCGTGCAATCACCGCCCCCATATGAAACAGTGGCGTTTCACTGTTAACGGTCGCAATACCCGCAAGCGCAGGCGCAAGCTTGATCGCATCAGCCATGGTTTTCGCGATACGCAGCGTGTAGCGGCCATAAGGCACGCCCTCAAACAGGAAGAAGCCATCAAAATCTGTGCGTGTCTTGCGCGCAACCCGCCCTTCAACATCGACAAGTTCAAGATCCACGCCTTCAAGACCAGTGCCGCCATCACGGATCAACGTCCCGTCGATTTCACCAGCACTGCTCAAAGGCAGGTCGATGGTAATCGAAACACCCGGTCGCGGTGTGACCACGATGCCCGAACTCGCGGGCTGAACATAGGGATCGGGCAGTGAAGAAGCATCGATCCCGATCAAAACCGGCTGGAACGGCTCAAGCGCGTCAATCAGCACAACCCCGTCAGCACCCGTTAGCCGCGATACCGGCACACGCCCCGCCGAAAGCTGAACATCCTTTTCCTGCGGCTCGCCGCTCTGCCAGCGGCCGTCGCCGTTAAGATCGCGAAACACCCGGGCAACCGCTTGTCCCTGGGTTGCAAGCCGATCAGAAGTAACGCGCACGCCGCCGCCGCGCGGATTGCGGCCAAGGCTGAAGGCCAGATCAAGCCCTACCGCAACCGCGCCGTCAGTTGCGCCTTCAATCGACGCGGTCAGTGCAACTTTTTCAAAGCGGCGGATATAGCCAAGCCCGGCGCGCGCGCGGCGGAGCGGCTGATCATAGCCAATTTCAGCGCGCCAGTCATTGCCGAAACGATTATCACGGCCCGCCGACCATTCGGCCACCAAATTAGCACTCTCAAACCGCGCGCCCGCGCTCAAGCGGTAACGCGCTTCACCGCGCAGCCGTACCCCCTTGATCCGGGCATTGGCAAGCAGTGACGCCTCGGCAACACCATCGGGATCAGGGCCAAAGCGCTGACGTTCGTCGCGCCAATCAAGCTGCGCGGTAAGCGCAATCCGGCCAAGACTGGCTGATACGCGCGCGGCAGCATCGAAGCTGTCATTGCCGGTGATCCGTTCGGTATAGCGCCCTTCGAGATGCACCGGCACGCTGCGCCGACTGCCGCCGATCGTGCGATCAACCGATAGCGTGTGGATGCCCGTAATATCCGAAAGCACGCGATCCGAACGATAGCCGCCGCGCGCGTTGATCGATTCAGCGCTGACCGAAGCACCCAGAAACTGGCCAAGCAGATTAGCGCGCAGCGCAGCGCCGCCATCATCGCTGGCTGCGCCCGAAATTTCCAACAGGCTTGGCCCGAGTGCGCGACGCAGCGATAATTCGCCAAAATTGCGGCGACGGCCATCTTCGAGAATCAGGCTATGTCCGAAACCGGCAATTGATGTTTTGACGTCAAGCCCGCGCTCAAGCCCGAATGAACCACGCAGCCCCTGACGTGGAAAGCGCTTTGCTTTGCCAAGGGTGATCAGATCCCGGCCCTCTTCATCAATCACCGCCCAATAATAGGTTTTGCGCGGCGGGATTGAATCAAGCCCGACGGGCACGACCCGCCGCTCGCGTCGAACTTGCCCTTGAGGGCCATAAAGTACGACTTCAAAGTCATTCTGGCCATAAAGCAAGGGTATATCGAGAAATTCATAGCGGCCATCGGCGCGGTTTTCGGCAAAGCCAAGCAATTGGCCGTTGCGGTAAAGCTCGGCGTCCCAACCATTGGGCAGTTCTCCGCGAAAATCGGTGCGGTCAAACGCGTCACGCCGTTCAACTGGGCGATTAGAGATAAAGCCCCCCCGGCCAACGCCCGATTGGCTGACCAGCGCAGAGGAAACCCCCGAAACATCGCCGATAGCGGCTTGGGTCGCCTTGAGCGGCCCTAACAAGCGGCTCTGCGGATCGGTGCGATAAGCCTGAAGCCGGAGACTTTCGGGCACGCCGCTGCGATTCGACGACAGCCGCGCATTGTAAGCCACTGGCCCCGCTTCGCCTGCGACATAAAGCTCATAACCGGCGTTAAGCCGGGTTCCCCCGCGATTAGCCCCCTGGTGAAGCCCGCCAAAGCGGACAACCGCATCAAGCGATGGCGCTTTGACCCCCCGGAACGGCGCATCGGCCTGCGGCAGCGATTTGAGATCAAATTCGGCAATACTGCGAATTTTAGCCGCACGGTTGCGACGCTCAAGCGCCAATTCGACCGGCAATTTGAAGCTTGAGCGGATAAACAGCAGCGCATTCGCCTGATCAACCTCGAACATGACCCCGAACCAGGCCGAGAGCTTTGTGCTGGCTACGCACCAGCCTTCGGGCGTGTCATAAATATCCGTTGCCGTCAGCTTTTCGACCTTGTTCATGATTTGTACTATGCCAGCTTCGCGATCAATCACAACGGTACGGCGCTCCTCAAACACCCAGCCAGTTGCGCGGCGCAACTTTTTGTCGAGACGCACCGGCACATCAAGCGCAATGATAATATCGGCAAGATCAAGGCAACTGCCTTCGGGCGTTTGATAGCCGCGCACGCCTTCACCCAGCCGGTATTGGCCAAGCCGGACATCAAATAGCAAAGCATCATCGGGGTTCGCCGTCCAGGACGGCGCGGCTTGCGCGGCCGGAATAGCGCACAGGATCAGGAGCGCAGCAAGCGCACCGAACAGATAGGAGAAGAATGCGCGCATGACGTGCGCTGTCCCTCGGACCTTCTTCGCTCTAACGGATCACGGTCTGGAGTTCGGCAATCACGCCGCCGCCCGCGTCGATATCTTCAAGATATTGGATCGTGGCCGGGCCTTTCAGTTTGGCGGCAAGTTCGGCATCGACCGGAAAGACCACGCGGCGATCAGAAATATCGGCATAAACCGCGATCCCGCGCGCATCGATCAGCGGTTTTTCAAAGCCAGCCCTGATCACGCGAATCCGCCCGTAAGTCGAGCGGGTGCCGGTGCGCGAAAGCGCAAAGCTGAAGCTATCACGTTCGGCCCCTTTTTCAACGCGCGCATCAGAAATCGCAGCCTTTGCGCTGAGATTACCCTGCCGGACGATGATTGGAATGGTGACCCCGTAAATCGGCGTCAGAGCGATCGATACCCCCTCTTTCGGGCTCTCGTTTGCAACGGCAGGCTTACTATCAGGAATCGCACGGAACAGCATGTGTGCGCGATATTCGCCGTCGGGCAGCGATTGCGGCGCACGAATGCCAATGCGAATCGATTGCGGCTGATTGGGCGGCAAGGTCACACGGCGTGGTGCGTAACTGATCATGCCAAGCGTCGTCGCCTCAACAGCATTGGCTGCGCTTGGCTCAATCTCTTCAAGCGATCCATCAGGACGCATCCGCCGAAGTTCAAGCGAAATTCGGTAGGTTGCAGGCGCAGCGCCAATATTGTTGAGAATAACTTCGGTGCCACGCGCGCCATCAAGCACGACACGCGTCGGGGCGACAAGCAAATCACCTGCCCCCTGCGCGTGTAGCGACGAAGCATGGGAACCAATAAGTGCGACCAGAGCAAGCGCCCTGTTATTTGCGAATTTTCGCATTATATTTCCTTACGCAATACTAAATCAACGGCGCGACTAATATCCGTTATGGACATACAATGACGCCAAATGGTTAATATAAGGCAAGCAAAAGGCCTGCCTCCGCATGAAGCGAAGACAGGCCCTGAAAATCATTTCAAAAAAAATGACTATTGATAATCAGCAGTCACGTTGAACGTGCCCTCATAATCACCATCACTTTGATCGGCACCAACATTGAGCGTACCACCAACCGCGAAGCTGCCGGAGTTGCCCGAAATCGTCAGTGATGTTGCGCTGGTTGCAAGATCAGCGACCATCGAAAATGTACCCGATGTCAGCGTAACCAAAGTAGGCACTGAAACCGACACAACCTGGTTATTCGTGCCAGTAACATTAAAACCAGCCGCTGTTGACGTACCCGAGCAAACCAGACCTGAGCCGCATGTGCGAACCCCTGTTGTCGAGACCAAAACCGTCGAAGCCGTTGGCGAGGAAACAATCGTACCAAATTGCAGATCACTCGTGTTTGTCAGTGTGACCTGACGAAGAATTTTTGCTTTCGCAGTAGCGCTTGCAGTAGCGGCATGTGCAGCAGTTGCACCCATACCAAGTGAAGCAACTAGCGACCCGGTGACTATCACCTTTAGGATGTTTTTATTCATTTCAATTTCCCCTGAGAAATCTTTACGCAGAATGGAACAACTCCATTCCGGACACATCTCTGGCGTCAACTGCCTTCACAAGTCACTTCGGAGAATAGTTAAGAGATAAGAAATTTTTGGCGTCAGCGCGCCAGAGCGTTTTATTGATATTCAGCCGAGATCGGGAAGCGCCCTTGAAACTCGCCCGCTTGACCGTCTGAAACGGTCATTCGCCCACCAAAAGAAAATGTGAGCTCTCCATTCGCACCGATTACCGGATCGGGCGATAATGTTGTTTCAATCTGCGATATCCGTGCGGTTGCGCCGCTTATCGCGCGCAATTCCAGCGAAGCTGGCAATCGAATCGCGATCCTTGCAAAAGGCTCACCCGTCACACGCACGGTGCCACGTAGTGCTGGGCCGCCAAGCCCGATTAAACCGCCCGAAACGCGGCGCGTGCCTGAATGCGAATCGACTTCGACTGCGCCGCTGCCCTGTGTGCGAATTGCGATGCTGCTGAAATCAAGCATTGAGTCGACTTCAATGCGCAGCACACGGCGCGGGTTGGCGCTCTCGGCCTTATCTTTATCTTTCTTTAGCGGGCAAAGCTGGCAATCAGCCGCCTGAGCTGGTGCAGTGACCAGCAAGAGCAATCCAAGAGACAGAATGCGGAACATCGGGCAGGATTTAAGGTTCAACTTTCAATATCTTGTTAATTGTTTCATGAACCTGCTTCAAGGCCGCCCGGTGTGGCCAAACTCATCGGATAGAATGCGTGCGATCTGAACCTGCGAGGATAATTGCGATTGGGACTGCTGTTCCCGAGCATGATATCCATCATGCCTTTATAAACTGGGCGGCGGCACGGCTTGCCGACCCGGATCACACCGCCTTGTTCAAACGGATGGCCGCACGTTCAGGGATTCAGCACCGCTATTCGGTGCTGCCGGTGGGCGCGGATGGCGGGTCGCCAATCGCAGCCGGTTGATTTTATGAACATCCGCTTCTCCCGCCGACTTCGGCGCGGATGGCACTTTATGCGCAATATGCGCCTCCGCTTGCGATTCAGGCCATTACCGCACTTGGCACACAGACCAACCTTGAGGGCATCACCCATATTGTTGTTGCGAGTTGCACTGGATTTATCGCGCCGGGGCTTGATCAAATCATCGCGCGCGAAATGGGACTATCCGATCAGGTTGAGCGACTGCTCGTCGGGTTCATGGGCTGCTATGCCGCAATCGCGGCACTACGCAGCGCGCGCCATATCGTTCGTTCCGACCCGGCTGCATGCGTTCTCGTGGTAACGGTCGAACTTTCCACCCTCCATTTGCAGGATGATGTCGAGATTGAACCGCTGCTCGCGATGCTGCAATTTGGCGATGGGGCCGCTGCTGCACTCGTGACCAGCGGCGGCACAGGCCTCAGCATTGAACGCCCGTTTGCGATCAACCTGCCCGACAGCGCGCAACTGATCCGCTGGGAGATTGGCGATCAGGGTTTTGCGATGCATTTATCTGGCGAGGTGCCGGGACGAATCGCCGACGCACTCCGCCAAAGCCATGTCTGCGATATATTGACGGCGGGCGAAGCGCCGGACGCAATTGCCGATTGGGCGGTTCATGCCGGGGGCCGTTCGATCCTTGATGCGGTGGGGAGTGCACTGTCGCTTGGCCCCGATGCACTTGACACCTCGCGCGCTGTGCTTGAGGCTTATGGCAATATGTCTTCGGCAACTTTGATGTTTGCACTATCTGCCAGCTTTGCCAAACGTCCGCATTCTGGCGTTGCGATAGCCTTTGGCCCCGGCCTTGCCTGCGAAGGCTTTGGCTATCGTTGGGTCGATAATGCTTAAAACCCGCGCCACTGCAGAAGAGTTGATGGATGATCCGTCACTTGACGCAGATGTTTACGCGCAGGTGATGCACGACCTTGGCAAAGTTAACAGCATCACGATGGCGCGTCTGCCAACGCTTGAGTTTCTTGGCCGGGCGCTGGCGGGGCGCAAGCAGTTCCGCTTGCTTGATGTCGGTTACGGCGGCGGCGATATGCTGCGCGCGATTGCAAAATGGGCGGCCAAGCGTGGGATTGTGGCTGACTTGGTTGGGGTTGACCTGAACCCACGCAGTGAGGCGGCGGCGAAAAGCGCCACGCCTGCGGCAATGCCGATTCGCTATATCACGGGTGATTATGCCGACTTGGCACATGAAGACTTTGATTTTATTGTCTCAAGCCTTGTGGCCCATCATATGTCGCGTGCCGAGCTGATCGCATTTTTGCGGTTTATGGATCGCAACGCCGCGCGTGGCTGGTTCATCAATGATCTGCACAGGCATAGCTTTGCCTGGCTTGGCTATCCCTTGCTCGCCTGGCTGATGCGCTGGCATCCGATAGTCCGCCACGATGGGCGGCTGTCGATTGCGCGTTCATACCGGCCCGAAGAATGGCCGCCACTGCTTGATGAAGCCGGGGTGGGTCGCGCGCGGGTGCGCCGTATCTTCCCATTTCGATTATGCGCCGAAGCGATCCATTAATCCTTGGCGGCGGGCCGGCGGGATCAGCCGCTGCGATCATGCTCGCGCGGGGCGGAGCAAAACCGCTGATCCTCGAACGCAACCTCGAAACAGGCGATGCAATTTGCGGTGGGTTTATTAGCTGGCAGACGCTTGCCACCCTAGAGCAGCTTGGGCTGGGGCTTGATGATTTAGGCGGGAACCCCGTGACGCGACTCCGGCTGTTTACTGCCAAACGGAGCGCAACCGCGCCGCTCCCAAAGCCTGCGATTGGCCTCTCGCGACGACGGTTTGATACGCTGCTGCTCGCCCATGCACTCAAATCGGGAGCCACCCTCGAGCGCGGCGTTACCGTTCGCGAGATTTGCGCAGACGGCGACGTCCGCACCTCGGACGGGGCAAGGCTTTCAGTGGCCAATGTCTTCCTCGCCACGGGCAAACATGATGTACGCGGTGCAGCGCGACCACGCTCTGACAACATCACACTTGGCCTTCGCCTCATGCTTCCCGCGCGACCGGCAATGACGGCGCTGATTGGCGATGCCATTGAGCTGCATCTTTTTGAAGGTGGCTATTGCGGCGTGATGATCAACGAAAATGGTGAAGGCAATCTCTGCATGGCAGTGCGCAAATCGCGGCTGAGCGCGGCGGGCGGCGATGTAGGCGCGCTGATTACCCAGCTTGGCCAGGAAAGCCCTGCGCTTGGCGAACGGATCAGCTTTGCAGGCGGAGCACCGGTTGAGGCGATTAGCGCCGTCCCCTACGGCTGGATCGCGCAGAATACACGGCCCGGCCTATTCCGGCTTGGCGATCAAGCGGCCGTAATCCCGTCGCTTGCAGGAGAAGGCAATGGCATTGCGCTGGCCAGCGGGATTGCAGCGGCCAAGGCCTGGGCGGAAGGGCGTAGCGCCCAAGCCTATCAGGCACGCTTTGCCAAGGCGGCAGCAAAACCCGTGACCACCGCAATGCGGCTTTGGGAAATGGGCGAACGACCGCTCACCGCCGGGCTGGCTACGCGTTTGATGGGGCTATTCCCGAAGATTGCGGGGCATTTTGCCGGACTCACCCGGATTGATTCTTGAACTTTGGCGAGGCTGCGGCCATCTTGGGCCTATGGAAAAGCTGACCCTTACCGAATCGGAATGGCGCGCGCGCCTCTCGCCTGAGCAATATCATGTGCTGCGCGAAGCAGGCACCGAGCGGGCGTTTGCCGGATCGCTCAATTTCAACAAGGCCTCGGGGCGCTATGATTGCGCGGGCTGCGGCAATCCGCTGTTCACGAGCAACCGCAAATATGACTCAGGCTCAGGCTGGCCAAGCTTCACCGCGCCGGTTTCCCCTGATGCTGTGATCGAGCATGTCGATACCAGCCACGGGATGCGCCGCGTTGAAATCGTCTGCGCGCGCTGCGAAGGCCATTTGGGCCATGTTTTTCCCGATGGTCCGCGTGACGACACGGGTTTGCGCTACTGCATGAACAGCGTGTCGCTTGACTTCAAAACAGAGTAATCGGTAATGCTTGTCGTGCGGGCCGTTCGCACCTATTAACTACATACTGATGGCCAAACGCACCGCCCGAAAGCCTCCAAGAGCCTGGTTCGCAAAACTGTTCCGCATTGGGCTGTTTGGCGCAGTTTTGGGTGTTCTTGCACTCGGCATTGCGGTTTCAATCGCCTACTCGACGCTGCCTGGTTATGATGAACTGAAGCAATCACCCAACGGCCAGATGATCCGTGTTCGCGCAGCCGATGGTACGGTGATTGTCTCGCTTGGACCGAGCTTTGGCGCGTGGATGCCCTATAACCAGATTCCGACGATTATGAGCGACGCGATGGTTTCGGTTGAGGATCGCCGCTTTCGCAGCCATTTCGGGGTTGATCCAATCGGCATCGCACGGTCGATCAGCGTTCGCATTCAGCGCGGGCGTTTTGCCCAGGGCGGCTCAACGATCACACAGCAGCTTGCGCGCAACATCTTCCTGACCAACGATAAGACATGGGGCCGAAAACTCCGCGAAATCATCCTTGCGCTTGCAATGGAGCGCAAATTTTCCAAGGATCAAATCCTCGAACTTTATCTCAACCGGGTTTATTTCGGCGGCGGCGCTTACGGCGTTGACGCCGCCTCACGCAAATTTTTCGATCACCCGGCAACAACGCTAAGCCTAGCTGAGTCGGCAATCATCGCAGGGCTTGTGAAGGCTCCGTCAAATTACTCCCCGACCGCAGATGCCAAAGCGGCAGTTGGCCGCGCCAATGTTGTCCTAGGCGTAATGCTGAAAAATCGAACAATCAGCCCCGGCGAAGCGCGTGGTGCAAATCTTTCAAAGATAAAATTCGCGCCCGAGCCCGAACAGAATAGCGTGCGCTATTTCACGGATTGGGCACTGCCGCAGCTTGACACATTGATCAGCGAATCAACGGCACCGATCGATGTCTGGACAACGCTTGATCTGGGGATGCAACGCGCGGCCGATGCGGCCATCCGCGCCAACGCACCAAGTGGCGCACAGGGCGCTCTGGTATCGCTAGACCGTGACGGTGCCGTCCGCGCGATGGTTGGTGGCACTGATTATGTAACCTCGATCTACAACCGGTCCACGCAGGCCGTGCGTCAGCCGGGCTCTGCCTTTAAGCTATTCGTCTATCTCGCAGCGCTTGAATCGGGGATGACGACTGAATCCGCCGTTGTTGATGAAGCAGTTGATATAAACGGTTGGAAACCACGCAATTCAAGCGGGCGTTATTCGGGCGCAATCAACCTGCGCACCGCCTTCACTTATTCGGTCAATACCGTTGCCGCAAAAATCGGTGCAGAGGTTGGCACCGCAGCGATTGCCGATATGGCGCGGCGATTCGGGATTACAACACCGATCAACACCCATCCTTCGATGGTGCTTGGTACATCCGACGTCCGGTTACTTGATATGACGCGGGCTTATGCATCGGTTGGATCGAAAGGCATTGCAGTTGTGCCCTTCGGCATCGTGAAAGTGACGACCGACAAGGGTGAACTACTTTACCAACACCAAGCCGATAATTCACGCGTCCTGGTTGCGCCCTATGTCGCCGCAGGGATGACCGATCTGCTGCAAACCGCCGTTAGTGTCGGCACGGGCAAGGCCGCGCAAATCGGGCGACCAACTGCGGGCAAAACGGGTACGACCACATCGAACAAAGATGGCTGGTTCATGGGTTTTTCGAGCGGGCTGACGACCGGTGTCTGGATGGGACGCGATGATGCCCGCCCGGTAAAAGGGCTGCAGGGCGGCACAGCCCCCGCGCGCGCATTTGCCGCCTTTATGAAGGTTGCGGTGGCCAAACGCCCGATCGAACAATTTGATACCGAAGTGACCCTGCCTGAATGGCAACTTGAGCCGGATGAAGAGGCCTATTTTGGTAAACCCGATGAGGGTGCCTTTGTTGACGGTGATGGCAACCCGATCGAGCAGCCAACAGACGCAGCAATCGTTGAAGACATTGAGCGTGACGCAGTGCGCGTTGAGCGGGGGAACGATACGCCAAACCCGCCGACTGATTTAATGAATCAGGACGACCGACCAAACCAGTGAAGTGTTGAACCGTTGGCGCGCAGCCATTTTCGCGCAAGATCTGGATCTTCGCCAAGAATCGTTTTGACAAGCGCGTGAAACTGCGCACCGTGGTTCATATGCACACGGTGGGCAACCTCGTGCGCGACAGTGGCGCGACGCACAAAGCTGGGCGCAAGGATCAACCGCCAACTATAGCGAATCTGGCCTGAAGATGCGCAGCTTCCCCAGCGCGAAACCGGATCACCAATGCTTATCGGCGGCACTATTACTCTGATTTTTGCAGCAAATTCTTGCGTTTCAAGGTCAAGCAGCGCGCGCGCCTCATCCTTTAACCAACGGAGCAGCCTTGCCTCCAACCGTTCAGCCGGGCCACCAATTTGGAGGCAACCGTGATGCCTGACCGGTTTGCGGGGATGATGCTCTGACCAATCAAGCCCCAGCATTTCGCCCGCAACCTCAAACCGCATCCCGTGCACAACCGGAACTGCGACCGGCAACCGCGCAAGTTGCGCTTCAATCCAGCCGCGCTTGGTTTCCGCCCAATGAAGACCATGATCAATCTGTGCCCGGCGCGGCAGAGTCAGCCGGACACTGCCATCGCGTGGATCAACCGCAAGCCGCATCTGGCGTGCACGGGGTGAACGCAAAACGGTGAGCGCGCGACTATGCGCCCCGCCGCAAAATTGTGGATTAGTCTTCACGATCAATCAGATGATATTCAAGCTCACCCGCATCATCCTCCGAAATCGTCCAGCCACGCACCGATTTACCCGCAGCATGGATGCTTTCACGGTCACCGCTCATAAGATAATGCCAATCTGGCAGCGGCTTGCCTTCGGCACGCAAAACATAAGCACAACTGGATGGAAGCCAATCAATCTGCTTAAGCTTGGCCGGGGTCAGGCGGATACATTCAGGGACGAAGGCATGGCGGTGTTTGTAATTTGAACATTGGCCCGAACGGCGATCGAGCAAGCGGCAGGCAACATTGGTCGGGTGTAGCTCGCCAGTGTCCTCATCTTCAAGCTTGTGGATGCAGCATTTACCACAGCCATCGCACAGCGCCTCCCACTGGGCCCGGTCAAGCTTATCGAGTGGAACATCCTCCCAAAAGCGCGCGCGATTGCTCACCGCACCCAACGCGTGAGTTCATCCGAAATGGTTTGCGGGGTGCCATCCTGCGGAATCAATGCAACCGGGCCACCGTCAGGCGCGTAAAGCACCGCCGTCCGGCTATGATCCATCAGATAGGCATCCTTTGTCCCGCCTTCACCCCTTTGATAGACAACGGCATAGCGTTTGGCGATCTCGGCAATTTGTGTTTCGCTACCCGTGAGGCCAATCAGCTTGGGATGAAAGGCAGAAACAAATTGCTTGATGACCGGCACGGTATCGCGCTGCGGATCGATCGTGACAAAAATCGGCTGGAGCTTTGCCGCCGCTTTCGGATCGGCCTTTTCAAATACACGGTAGCCTTGCATCAGATTCTGGACATCAACCGGGCAGACATCGGGGCAAAAGCTGTAACCAAAGTACATCAGGCGATATTGTCCGGTAAAATCCTTATCGGTAACGGTTTTGCCATCCTGATTGGTGAGCGTGAACGCTCCGCCCATCCGTGCACCAGAGAGCGGAGCCTCTTGAACCTTGGCAGGATTACAGCCGGCAAGGCTCGCGCAAGCGAACAATAAAGCAATATAGGCGTGTTTGTTCATAGCGTCGCTACCCTTGATTTGCTAAACGGCTTTGCTCAACATGAGCGTCAAATGCAACGGGATCATCATCATGCGGAACAGAATAGCAAATGGACTTGTCTTTATTGCATTCGCGGCGATGATGCCGGGTGCTGCAACCGCGCAATTTTCCGAAGCTTATAATTTCATCAAAGCCGTGCGCGATCGTGACGGTAACAAAGCCACCGAGATTGTTTCGAAACCCGGCTCTATCATCATCAACACGCGCGATGATAAAACCGGCGAAAGCGCGCTCCATATCGTGACCAAGGGGCGCGATCTTGGCTGGATGAATTTCCTGCTTTCGCGCAATGCCAAGACCGATCAGCGCGATAATCAGGGCAATACGCCATTAATCGTTGCGGCCCAGCTTGGCTTTATCGAAGGGGCACAGCTTTTGATCAAGAATAAGGCGAGCATCGATCTTGCCAACGCATCAGGCGAAACACCGCTGATCCGTGCTGTGCAACTTCGCAACGGGCCCATGGTGCAATTGCTCATGACCGCCGGAGCAAACCCGGCCAAGGCCGATACAATTGCCGGGATGTCCGCCAGAGATTATGCCGAGCGTGACCAGCGTGCGGCATCAATCCTGAAAATCATCACCAACGCCAAGCCTGTGAAACCGGCGAAAAGCTTCGGCCCCAATTAAGGCTGAAATCAGAAGGCGGCATCGTCTTCAGCCTCGATTGACGCAAGCAATCGCCGCGCCGCCCGGCGGGCCAGCCGCAGGGTTTCCACCTTGCGCCGCGCAGGCGATAAGGGCGTGCTCGCGGCTTCCCGGACAATCGCAGCATCATAGCGATCCGCAACGATCAATCCGGTTCGTTCAGGCTGCATCATCGTTCGGTCAAGCAGAGCAAGATCGAACCCCTGCGGCACTGCCCAGAAATAGCGATCACAATAGTCCAGATAATCCGTCCATTTGGTATCACCAAGCAGATCAGCCTTTGAAACCTTGATTTCGACGATTGTTACCAGCCCCTTTGGTGAAAGTGCAAAAAGATCGACACGACGGCCATTGCCAAGCGGGACTTCGGCAATCGACAGCAAATCATGCCGCAAAAACATGCGCGAGACGCCGCGCGCAACATCAGCCGCCAATATCCGGTCTTCATCGCGTTCGATCATAAGAGTTGATAGAACATGTTGGGAACATTTGCGAGGGAAATCTTGGCGGTAACGCGCCCCTATCGGTAAAAAATATGATTCCCGATTGAAGCTACGCGGTTCAAACGCCATTTTGGATTGACGCGGGTTGCATGGAAAAACAGGGCATTTTCTGCGCCGCTATGATGAAGTTTAGCTTGGGCAATGCGGGCGACCGAAAGTGCTTCTCGCCAATCCTGGCTATTGGGATTGATCGCGGGGATTTTGCCGCTGCGTACAAATGAAAATTGCGCAGGCTGACGGACAACACCGCAAATCGAGCTAGCGAAGCGCCCCGATTCGACGCGATTGAGAATGACCTGAGCCACCGCAAGCTGACCTTCGAACGGTTCGCTGCGTGCCTCATAAAAAATCGCGCTGGCAAGACATTTTTCTTCCGAATCGCTTGGCGCTACGGCCGCATTGCTTTCAACAAGCGCTGCGAGTGTTGGCGTTTTCAAGGCAACCGGCGCTGTTTCAACGCTGGCTTCGGGAATAAAATTATAGTCGGTTGGAGATTGTGCTTCTGAAAGGGCAGCATCGCGAACCGATTGCGGCAACAATGAAACACTGGCCAGACTTGCATCACTAGCCGCACCGAATGCGGCTGTAGCAGCGGCTCCACTGATTGTTACAGTGAGCAAAAATGTAGCAACCGCAAATTTTGCGGTTTTAGGGGTAAAACGCATGCAAACACTTATCTATGCAGTGGGTCGATCAAACATCAGAAGCACAAAATAAACCAGCTTCTGGATCTTCCCCCTGTCTACGTCCCCGCCTGAAAGCCCATCTTGTGGGTAATCGCGAGGCTACGCACCAAATATCGTGTTCTCTTTATTGTGCGGCGCAGCAGAGTCAATCGCGCGAGGCGAAATCAGCGATGAACCGTTCGGCATGCGCGATATCCAGTTCAATAATCCATAAATCGGGGTCAAATCCGGCGCGGCGCGCACATAGCGCTTCCACCATAGCCATATTTTCTATCGCTTCAGGCAAAACACCAGCCAAGGTGTAATGCCCGGAAAGATTAAGAACATAGTCGTAAATGCCTGTGACACATCCTTTTTCTGCACAGAGCAGGAGCAAAGCTCCCGATGTTTGATCACCTTTGCGAATCACCACCCCTGTGCCACCGCGCGCATGAACCTCTCGCAAGAGAGCGCTTACAAACAGGCCCGTCGTAAGCCGCGCCATTACTGTCCGGTAGCGGCCTGATAATCCTTGAATGACGAGAGAAGTATGCTTGATGGCGCAAATGTTCCCGTACCCCGCGCCACAACCTCACCGTCACCGTCAATCAACCGCGCGTCTGCGATGAGAATACGCTTCCGCCCGCTCACCCAGCGGCCTTCGGCAATCAGTGGGCCAACAATAGCAGGCTTGACGAAATTAAGGTTGAAAGATGATACCAGCAAAACCCGATCAATGAACAGGCTGTTTGCCGCATAGAAGGCAGCGTCACTCATCGCCTTATAGTGGACAACGCCGTGAATACCGCCGCCAACATGAAACAGCTTGGTATCAATCGGAAATTCAATTCGTGCTTCACCTTCACCAAGGATGGTCAGATGCGAATCGATCACCTGATTGATAGGTGCTGCCCGAAACATAGCCTCAAGCCCGCGATAATGCGCTTTTGCATTAAAACCGAAGGGTGATCCGATATCATCATCAGGCGGCATTGCGCGTCTCCGTTCCGGTTAATAGGGCAAACACTGCGTCAGCAGATGCTGTGCCGCGTAGTTTTGCAACGAAAAGCGGATCGCGCAACCAGCGGCTTACCTGAGCCAGAGCCTTGAGATGATCAGCACCCGAATCAGGCGGCGACAACAGGCAAAAAACAATATCGACCGGAATCTGGTCAATGGAGTGAAAATCGATCGGTTGGGCAAGCTGAACAAAAAGGGCTACAATATGGCGAAGTCCTTCAATTTTTCCGTGAGGAATGGCAACGGCATTGCCAAACCCGGTCGAGCCAAGCCGCTCACGCTCGGTCAGCTTGTCAACAACGTCATGCGCCAAAATGCCATGTTCGCGTTCAGCCACTGCCCCAAAATGCTGAAATAGCGATTTTTTATTCGTAACCGACAATCCAACCGCAACAGCGCCGGGCGTCAGCATCTCACTCGATATCGTCATGAATATTCCATATGTCTTGCCAGACTGGCAATTCGTACTTCAAAGGGCCAGCCAATTTATATCAACCCCGCTGCGGCTCTACCCAACCTATCGTTCCATCACCCCGACGATATACCATGTTATAGGTACCGCTCGCGACATTTTTGAAAAGTAATCCGTTTGTATTGCGCAAATCAAGCATCATTACCGCATCGGATACGCTGGCTTCGGGCACATCAACCTTGGTTTCAGCAATGATTAGCGGATATTCGCCGGTGATTTCATCAACAGTTTCAGCGGAATCAAATACGGTGTAGCCTGCATCTGCCTCTTTAACCGGAACAGCATCAAGCCCTTTGCCCTGATGATCTTTCAGACGGTGCTTGTAGCGCCGCAATTGCCGTTCAATTTTATCGGCAGCGCCTTCGAAAGACGGATGCGCTTCCATCGCATTGCCCGACCCTTTGAGGACAACGCCTTGCATAACATGCGCGATAATATCGCACACAAATCCATTATCATGCGGCCCTTTGCCAAAGGTGACATGGGCTGAATGTGCACGCGAGAAGTATTTTTCTGCCATCGTTTGGAGACGCTGGGCTACATGCAATTTAAGAGCATCACCCGTATCCACTTGATGCCCCGAAACACGAACGTCCATGTTCAGCCTCCTTTCAAAAAGCCGCGCCTCTAGGCGGCGACCACATCTTCGTCAATCGCTACCATATTAGCGGATGATGAAAGCGCAGCCACATCATCAATCCACAATGGGTTGGTTAGTTTTTTGAGAAACGCACGGTGACATTCAAGCTCTTCCGCGCTCGGCTCAAATATCCGCATAGGCCTCTGAATCGCATTTTTCCGGGTAGAATCCCCTCCCATCTTGGCCGTATCATCAATAAAGCCATTATTTTTGCTTTCGGTAGGAAGATGCAAACCAATCTGTCGTCCACCTGTTAGTTCTACATACACCTGTGCAAGCAACTGGGCATCAAGCAGCGCCCCGTGCATAACCCGAAGGCTGCGATCAATGCCAAAGCGGCTACAGAGCGCATCAAGACTGTGCTTGGCCCCAGGATGGCGCGCACGCGCAAGCACCAGCGTATCAACCATGCGGCTTTCGGAAATATGAAGCCGACCGCAAGCGCCAAGTTCATGATTCAAAAATGAAAAATCAAACCGGGCGTTGTGCGCAACCAGAGGCGAGTCATCCAAAAAGTCGAGCAAATCCTCAACTTTATCCTCAAACAAAGGCTTGTCTGAAAGAAATATGTCACTCAACCCATGTATCGCTTGGGCTGCGGGATCCATTGCCCGTTCGGGATTGAAATAGCAGTGAAAGCTTTTGCCAGTCTCAACCCGGTTGATCAGCTCAATACAGCCAATTTCAACGATCCTATCACCGTTTGCGGCACTCAGCCCGGTCGTTTCAGTATCAAAAACAATCTCACGCATTTCAAATTATCTTATCGGCCTGTTTGGCGCGTTAGGCAAGCGATGACTTGCCTAACCTCTGCAATTGTCACGGTGCGTAAAGTGCCTGTAGTTATAACAAAATCGGCTCTTTTACGTTTCTGTGCGTCAGGAAGCTGGAGCTTTCTAATTTTGGCAAATTTGGCGTAGCTCATCCCCGGTCGGGCCAGGACGCGCCTGCGCTGTTTCCATGCAGGAGCAGAAACAACCAAAATCTGGTCAACCGATTTCCACCCCTTCTTCTCAAACAACAGGGGAATATCGAGGACAACAATCGGGCGCGAACGGTTCCGGCGCAGAAAGTCTCGGCGCAGCGCAGCAACTGCCGGATGAACGATCCGCTCAAGCACCCTGAGCGCTTCAGCATTGCCAAAAACTACACTGCCAAGCTTTTGCCGGTCAACGCCTGATGGCCCGGTTGTACCTGGGAAACGCGCTTCGATTTGGGGAAGGAGCGCGCCATCTGGCCCTTGTAATTGATGCACCGCGCGGTCAGCATCAAACAGCGGAATACCCGCACGAATGAACATCGCCGCAACGGCAGATTTGCCCATGCCGATTGATCCGGTGAGGCCAATGATGATCATTTGACGAGCAACACCCTAAGTTCATCGTCATGATCGCGCGGCGCGGGCACGCCAAAGAAAAGTTCAAATGCTTCGGCCGCCTGAGCAACGAGCATTTGCAGGCCATCGATTGTCGAAAAACCTTCACTTTGCCCCTTTGCGAGTAGCGGGGTTTCGAGCGGGGCGTAAACCATATCGAAGATGATTTTCGGGGTTTGGCTACCCCGCATGGCCTCAAGTGAAAGATTGAGTGGATCTTTTCCAACCATCCCAAGCGGACTTGCGTTAATCAGAACTGTAACACCCTCAAGCGCTGTATCATCAATGGGCCATATATCAGCTACAATACCGATCGTCAGCGCCTGTTCGGGTCGCCGCGCGAGAATGCGAATTAACCAAGCTGGAAAGCGCGAACCTACTGCCGCGACGGCAGCGCACGCGGCACCGCCGGCACCAATAATCGCTACATTTTGCTGAGGAAGCAGGCTGCCACCGAAAAGCCGGGTCATCAGAATATCGAGTGGCTGTGTGATTCCGACAATATCAGTATTCGCCCCAACAAGCTGATCATTCCACTTGATAACCGTGTTAATCGCACCAATTTCGAGTGTGCCGGGCAATAGGCCATCAACAGCAGCCGCAGCGACTTGTTTATGCGGAATCGTTACGTTGCAGCCACGCCAATCAGGGTCTTGTCGGCGGTTTGCAAAATAATCTGCCAATTGATCAGGGCGAACATGGCACGCGTGATATTCGGCGTCAATCCCAAGCTTTTCTAGCCAGAAATTATGGATGAGCGGCGATTTTGAATGGGCGATCGGATCCCCAATCACCTCAGCATAAGCGCGGGTCATGACGGAATCACCCCGCGTATCCGCAGGATATCGAGCAGTGGAATGAGTGGAAGCCCCAAAATCCCGAAATGGGTGGCTTCGATATGATTAAAGAGCTGAATCCCAAATCCCTCGATCCGGTAACCACCGACGCAGCCAAGCAAAACATCACCTTCGGCTTCGATATATTGATCAATAAAGCTTTCAGAAAGCGGCCGGATCGTCATCTTACACCGCTCGACATAGCGCCAAATCGCGGTTCCGCCCTGCGCAAGCACCGCTGCGCTCCACAGATTATGGGTTTTCCCGCTCAGAATAGTAAGTTGCGCTTTGAGAGCAGTCAGCGATTCCGGCTTGTCAAACATTGTGCCGTCGTCAAGCGAAAGCGTTTGATCGCAGCCAAGCACGAGATCAGCAGGGAAGCGTTGCGATAATTTACGGGCCTTGAGCTCTGCAAGCGCATCGGCCAAATCACGCGGGCTAATGCCGTCGGCGCGAAGTGCAGCCTTGGCGCCATCCTCATCAACCATTGGCGCCATCGCTTCGAATGTGACCCCTGCGGCGTCTAGGACAGCGCGGCGGGCACTGCTTTGGGATGCAAGGATCAACCGCATCACAGCGTTGCCAAATGGCGTTCATTAACGAGATTGACGATCGCAGCCGCCGCTTCCTCAATTGATTTGCGTGTCATATCAATCACCGGCCAGCCATTATCGGCAAAAATGCGCCGTGCAAAACCAATCTCGCGCGCAACGGCGGCTTGATCAACATAGTCAGTCTCTGGTGCTTGATTGAGCGACAATAAGCGGTTGCGCCGCACCTGAATCAGCCGGTCAGCACTGGTAATCAATCCGACAACCAAGGGGTTTTTGAGCGTGTAAAGCGAAGTCGGCGGCGGGGATTCAATCACAAGGGGGATATTGGCGGTGCGGTATCCCCGGTTGGCGAGATAGATTGATGTCGGGGTTTTCGAGGTTCGCGAGACGCCGGCAAGAATGATATCGGCCTGCTCCCAATTCTCCCAATTAAGCCCGTCATCATGTGTAATCGTGAATTGGATGGCTTCAACCCGCGCAAAATAGGCGGCATCGAGCATATGTTGACCGCCAGGTCGGGCTTGCGCGGTCTGCCCGAGCATTTCAGAAAGCTGATTGGTGACGAGATCAAGGGGGGCAAGCGCTGGCAAACCTGAAGCACGGCATTTATTCTCAAGCGTCCGCCGGGTTTGGGGATTCACGAGCGTGAAGAGCACAAGCCCAGGATTTTTGACAATATCGGCAAATATCCGTTCAAGATGGCCTTCAGAACGTACCAGCGGCCAAAAATGTTTGACCGTTTCAACCGCATCAAATTGTGCCAACGCAGCCTTAGCGATCGTTTCAATCGTTTCGCCGGTCGAATCAGAAACAAGATGAAGGTGGAGCCTTGGCATGATAGCCTAACTTTGCTTGGGGATAAATTTGTGGAGAAGGCCTAGCGCAAACCGAGGTATGAATCCAAGCGATCCGATTATCCCCGAAGGCAGAAAATCTATCCACAGCTCAACCCACAAAATCGCTTTAGACAACGAAACTGTGGATAGAGGGGATGGATTTAGCGACTCGCCTACGATTCAATAGCTTTGCAAAATGCAAACTGTTGGCAAATGGGTGTGCAGCCCATAAACACCGATAAATGCCTGCCTACTATCCTCAACAGACTCTTTATAATTAAGATTGAATTGAATATACATGCCAAGCCAAATGCCCGAAAAAAAGCTGCTATCGGTTCTAAAAGGTAAGCGAAGTGAAAATTTGCCAATATGGCTGATGCGTCAGGCGGGACGGTATCTGCCTGAATATCGCGCGCTTCGTGCCCAAAAAGGGGGCTTTCTCGAATTAGTTAATGACCCCGAAGCGGCGACCGAGGTGACGCTTCAGCCGATCCGCCGCTTTGGCTTTGATGGGGCGATCCTTTTTTCCGACATACTCGTGATCCCTTATGCCTTGGGCCAAAAACTCTGGTTTGAAGAGGGTGAAGGGCCAAGACTTGCACCAGCACTTGCCAATCATGATCTTGCATCGCTTACAACAGCCCCAGAACGCCTCACAAGCATCTATGAGACGGTAAGGCAGGTGAAGGTAGGTCTGCCTCCCGAAACGACTTTACTTGGCTTTGCAGGCAGCCCGTGGACGGTAGCGACCTATATGATCGCGGGGCAAGGGAGCAAAGAGCAGGCCGAAGCACGCCGCTATGCCTACCGTGATCCACAAGCGTTCAAAACCATCATCGATGCGATCAGCGATATGACGGTCGATTATCTTTCAAAACAGATTGAAGCAGGGGCTGATGCTGTGCAGCTTTTTGACAGTTGGTCGGGCAGTCTTTCGCCTGCACAATTTGAGCAATGGGTAATCGCCCCAACCGCAGATATTGTCGCGCGTTTAAAAGCACTTCATCCTGAAACCCCGATTATCGGTTTTCCCAAAGGTGCCGGTGGAAAACTTCCGGCATATGCGCGCGAAACCGGTGTTTCAGCGGTTGGCGTTGATGAAACGGTTGATCCGCACTGGGCGGCAGCGGCACTTCCGGCGGATATGCCGGTACAGGGCAATCTTGATCCACTTGCGCTGATTGCCGGGGGTGAAGCGCTTGATCGTGCTATTGGCCGGATTATTGCCGCTTTTGCGGATCGCCCGCATGTGTTTAATCTTGGTCACGGGATTCTCCCCGATACCCCAATTGCGCATGTTGAGGCGTTGCTTGCGCGGGTGCGCGGATGATGTATCTTTGGTTTAAAGCGGCCCATCTGATTTTTGTGATATTCTGGATGGCGGGGCTATTCATGCTGCCACGGTTTTTTGTCTATCATCAGGAATCTGCGCCGGGATCGCCCGAAAATGCGCTTTGGATCGAGCGTGAACGCCGCTTGATCCGTATCATTCTCAATCCGGCGATGATTATGGTCTGGGTGCTTGGTCTTGGCCTTGCCGGGATGATCGGTGCCTTTTCGCAAGGCTGGTTTCTGGCGAAGCTACTCGTCGTATTTGGGCTAACTGCCTATCATGGGTGGATGATAGGCTATGCCCGAAAATTGAGCCAGGGTGAGCGTAGTGCTTCTGGAAAAATGCTGCGTTTGATCAATGAAATTCCCGGTATTGCAGCGGTAGTGATCATTATCCTGGTGATCGTAAAACCGTTTTAATTGCTGTGGCTTGACAGGTTTTAGCGTGCGGCCTAGGGCCGATTTATCCGCTTTGCCATTCGTGCAATTTCGTTTCAGCCAGACTATTTCGCTGTTCGCGGCCTTCCAAATTTGAACCATAATATCACCCGGAATCAAACCATGCATCTTAAAGACCTTAAAAAGAAAACCCCCGCCGAACTTGTTGAAATGGCAGAGGCACTTGGCGTGGAAGGCGCATCGACGCTGCGTAAGCAGGATTTGATGTTTGCAATCCTCAAGGTTGAGGCTGAAAACGGCGCCCAGATCATGGGTCTTGGCACGATCGAGGTTTTGCAAGACGGTTTTGGTTTTCTGCGTAGCCCCGAATCCAATTATCTGGCCGGGCCCGATGATATTTATGTTTCACCCAATCAGGTGCGTAAACATGGCCTGCGAACCGGCGATACGGTTGAAGGCGAGATTCGCGGGCCAAAGGATGGTGAACGCTATTTCGCGCTGAACCGGGTTACCGCGATCAATTTCGATGATCCTGAAGTGGTTCGCCACCGGGTGAATTTTGACAATTTGACCCCGCTTTATCCTGATGAAAAACTATCGCTCGATACACTTGATCCCACGATCAAGGATAAATCGGCGCGCGTGATCGACATTATCTCGCCGCAGGGCAAAGGCCAGCGCGCGCTGATTGTCGCGCCGCCGCGTACCGGCAAAACGGTGTTGCTGCAGAATATTGCCAAGGCGATTACCGACAATCATCCTGAGGTATTCCTCATCGTCCTGCTCGTTGACGAACGGCCAGAAGAAGTGACCGACATGCAGCGCAGCGTGAAGGGTGAGGTTGTTTCCTCAACCTTTGATGAACCGGCATCGCGTCACGTCCAGGTTGCTGAAATGGTGATCGAAAAGGCCAAGCGGCTTGTCGAGCATAAGAAGGATGTGGTTATCCTGCTCGATTCGATCACACGGCTTGGCCGGGCTTACAACACGGTTGTCCCTTCATCGGGCAAGGTGCTGACCGGCGGTGTTGATGCCAACGCGCTCCAGCGCCCCAAGCGCTTCTTTGGTGCGGCGCGTAACATTGAAGAGGGTGGCTCGCTTTCAATTATCGCAACTGCTTTGATCGATACCGGCAGCCGGATGGATGAAGTAATTTTCGAAGAGTTTAAGGGCACCGGCAATAGCGAAATCGTGCTTGACCGTAAGGTTGCCGACAAGCGCATTTTCCCCGCGCTTGATGTTGGCAAATCGGGCACGCGTAAGGAAGAATTGCTCGTTGAAAAGGGCAAGCTTTCCAAGATGTGGGTGCTGCGCCGCATCCTCATGCAGATGGGCACAATCGACGCGATGGAATTCCTGCTCGATAAGATGAAAGATTCGAAGACCAACGAAGATTTCTTCGACTCAATGAACCAGTAGGGTAGCTTCATGTTTGATCTCATTCTCGCTGCCGCAGCGTCAGCAACCGATCTTGGCGGGCCTGCCGATATCTGGGCGGCCATCGTCAAGGATTTCTCGAATATCGGCGAACCTGCGGCGTTTGCAGCCTTCGTTCAGGTTTTGATGATCGATCTGGTGCTTGCGGGCGATAATGCGATTGTCGTTGGCGCGCTGGCAGCGGGTTTGCCGGCGGCCCAGCGCAAAAAGGTCATTCTCATCGGGGTGATCGCCGCACTGGTGTTGCGGATTATCTTTGCCCTGATGGTCAGTTGGTTGTTGGGTATTGTCGGGCTGGTTCTTGCCGGTGGGTTACTGCTGCTGTGGGTGGCGTGGAAAATGTACCGCGATGTTACGCGCTCGGAATCGACCGAATCATCGGGCTCGCCCGAAATTGCAGGCGATGAAAATTCGGGCATACCTGCGGCAAAAAGCTTTGCGGCAGCGGCTTGGTCAGTGGCGATTGCCGACGTTTCGATGAGCCTTGATAATGTTCTTGCGGTCGCCGGTGCGGCGCGCGAACATCCCGGAATCCTGATCGTTGGACTGATCTTTGCGGTTGCGTTGATGGGGGTCGCCGCCAATGTGATTGCGCAATATATTGAGCGTTACCGCTGGATCGCATGGGTTGGCCTCGCCGTTATCGTTTATGTTGCGGGCAAGATGATCTGGGAAGGCTGGCACGAGGTGCAGCCGTTCGTGCTTGCTGCGGCTGGCATGTGATTTGAGTGCCGGATTGCGTTTGCTCTCAAATCAGTAAGTCTGATCCGTAACGATACGACTTTCCTTGCTCAAACGCGATGAGCCATGCCTTGGTGCGCGGGCCTTCTCCGCCTGAGTAAAACTCTTGGGCGCCCGCTGATGTGACGCGGTGGCAGGGGATGATGATCGGGAAGGGGTTACGCCGGCAGGCTTGACCGACTGCACGCGCGGCTGATCCAATCTGTGTGGCAAGTTCGCCGTAGGTCAGCGTCTCGCCGTAGTTGATCGCCGCAATCCCGGCACGTAGGGCTTTACCGCGCGGGGTGCTGAGTGGAGCGAGTGGAAGGTCAAAGCTTTTGCGTTTGCCTGCGAACCACTCCTGCATTTGAATTGCTGCTGTTTGCAACAGGCGATGCCCCGCCGGGATGTTGCTGGAGCCATTATCCGCCGGATCAATCCGTACGCCGATTAGACACGAATCATCGGCGGTGAGTTCAACCAAACCAATCAGGGTTGCGATTCTGGCGATTGCGCAAAAGCTCTGCATACGGCACATCTTATCCGCTTTATTCCCTCTGGCTCAAGCGAGATGCCCCATGAAATTCAATATCGAAGTTGACTGCACCCCCGAAGAGGTGCGCCGTTTGGTTGGCCTGCCCGATCTGAGCGCTGTGCATGATGTGTATTTGAACCAGGTGAAAGATGTGATGACCAAGGGGGTGAGCCCTGACATGGTTGAAGGCATGGTGCGCAATTGGGTGCCAATGGGCGGGGCAGGTGTTGACCTGGTCAAGGATCTGATCGGCCAATTTGCGGGCAGCGCGACAAAGCCCAAGAGCAAGAAAACCGAAACCTGACGCCAGTGACCGACACGATTTTTGCGCTGTCGAGCGGACTGCCACCCGCAGGAATTGCGGTGATGCGGATCAGTGGGCCGGCGGCGGGGGCGGCGCTCATGCAATTGGCCGGACGGATACCGGATGCCCGTCGTGCGACGCTTGCGCGGCTGGTTGACCCTTTGGATGATGTGCCGCTCGATCAGGCGCTGTTGCTCTGGTTTCCCGGGCCAGACAGTGTGACGGGGGAGGATGTCGCCGAACTCCACCTTCATGGCGGTCGCGCGGTTGTTGCGGCAGTGCTGGCGGCACTTGGCCGTATTGCGGAATTGCGCGCGGCAACTGCGGGTGAATTTACCCGCCGCGCGTTCGAAAATGGCCGGATCGATTTGGCTGAGGCCGAAGGCTTGGCCGATTTGCTTGCGGCGGAAACAGAAGGTCAGCGACAATCAGCGATTATGCTTGCCGAAGGTGCGCTTGGCCGACAGGTGGCGTCATGGCAGTCCGCATTACTGCGGGTTTCGGCTTTGGTAGAGGCGACGCTCGATTTTTCGGATGAGGGTGATGTTGGCGAAGGTGTCGCCCATCGTGCGATATTGGTAGAATTGGTGGACGCGTTTCAACTGGCGCTGGCATCGCCGCCTGCCGAACGGCTCAAGGACGGTGTTAGGGTTGTGCTTGCAGGGCCGCCGAACTCAGGAAAATCAAGCCTTTTCAATAGTTTAATTGATAGGGACGGTGCGATTGTATCGGAAATTGCGGGCACAACGCGTGACCGAATTGAGGCGCCGATCGTTATCGCGGGGGTGCCGCTGCTGTTGATTGACACCGCAGGTTTACGCGCGGAAACCGATGACGCAATTGAGGCGATCGGCATCGCGCGGACGGGCGAGGCGATTGCGGCGGCGGATATCATCCTGTGGCTGGGGGATGCGGACGGCGCACCCGCGAACGCTTTGCTGCTTGCCGGAAAAGCCGATTTGTCAGCGCAGCGCGACGGCCTCCCGGTTTCGGCGGTGACCGGGCAGGGGGTTGAGGCGCTCAAACAGGCGATTATCGTGCGCGCAAAATTACTGCTTCCCAAACCGGGTGCGCTCGCGCTCAACGCGCGCCACCGCGCGATATTGGGCGACGTTTTCGCTGAGCTTATCGCGGCGCGCGAAAGCGCTGACGGACTCATCACCGCCGAGCATCTCCGCCTCGCCCGGACAAAGCTTGATGCGATTACCGGCAAGAGCGGGGTTGAAGATATGCTCGATACCTTGTTCGGGGCATTTTGTATCGGGAAGTGAAGAGAAAGATTGCTGTTGCATCAACCTTATCGCTAGATTATGTTCGACAAATGTTCTTATGGAGTTGATAGGATAATGACTGAACTCAAGCCTGTTCATTTGGTTGAGGACGGTGATAGTGGGGCTCGTTTTTTGATTTATGGAGCTGATAAAGGTCCGGTTGTAGAGTTGCGTTATGAAGGCGATCGACTTTGGATGACTCAAGGTCAAATGTCCGATCTTTTTGGTCGTGATGTATCTGTTATCTCGCGGCATATTTCGGCGATTCTGGAAGAAGATGAGTTGGACGAGAGCAATTTGCAAAAAATGCAAATTGCTACCTCCGCTAAGCCTATCACACTTTACAGTCTCGATATGGTAATCTCTGTTGGCTACCGCGTGTCCTCTGCGCAAGCTACATTGTTTCGTCGTTGGGCGACTGACAAGTTGGTTCAGTTCGCGACCAAGGGCTTTGTCATTGACAGGGTGAGGCTTAAGAAACCTGATGCGCGTGATCGCGTGGCTGAGTTGCGTGAGATCATTCGAGATATCCGTTCGGACGAGGCGAATGTTTATCGTGAACTTAGACAAATATGTTCAATGTGCCAGGATTATGATCCAAAGTCTGAGATTTGGACGGAATTTTATCGGAACACGCAGGCCAAGCTTGTTTACGCGGTATCCTCTCTTACGCCAGCAGAGGTTGTAGATTCGAGGGTCGATTCGTTGCTACCCAGCATGGGTTTGCAAAGCTGGTCAAATGACAATATTCGAAAATCTGACGTAAGTACCGCAAAAAATTACCTGTCTGGAACTGAGATTAAGGAGTTGAATCGTTTGACTACGATCCTGCTCGATATATTTGAGGATCAACTCGATATTGGCCGTCTTAAAACCATGGCTGGTGCGGGCATCCTACTCGACAGACAATTAGGGGATTTAGGCAGGTCAGTCTTGAAATCAGGTGGAAAAGTATCAATGATTGATGCGAAGCGTCATGCTGAGGATGAATACGGAAAGTTCAAACAGCGTGTTAAGCTGGCGCGACACCATGAAGCAGATCAGGCAATTGCAGAGGTAAAACTCACTTTGAAGAAGTTACGTTGAATCGCCGTTCCACGTGAAACATTGACCGAATCCCCGCGCGGGCTTACCGCTTGGCGCTATGCAGAGCTTTGATGTTATTGTGGTCGGTGGGGGCCATGCCGGTTGTGAGGCGGCGGCGGCGGCGGCGCGGATGGGGGCTTCGGTCGCGCTTGTGTCTTTTGACTGTGCGCAGATTGGCGCGATGTCATGTAATCCCGCGATAGGCGGGCTTGGCAAGGGTCATTTGGTTTGTGAGGTGGATGCCTTTGACGGGCTGATCGCGCGCGCGGCCGATGCGGCGGCGATCCATTACCGGATGCTCAATGCGTCGAAGGGGGCGGCTGTACGCGGCCCACGGATTCAGGCTGACCGGAAATTGTTCAAGGCGGCGATTCACGAGATGCTGGCTGCGCAGCCCAATCTCGAAATTGTCGAGGCGAGCGCAGAGGCGCTGACTTTTGACGGGGTGGGCGAGTCTGTAACCGGGCTAAGGCTTGGTGATGGACGGACGTTGGCAGCGAAGGTGATCATCCTTGCTACGGGGACATTTCTTGGTGGCAAGATGTTTTGCGGCGAAGCGCGGACAAGCGGCGGGCGGATCGGCGAAGCCTCTGCCGAAACGCTCGGGGCGCAACTGCGTGCCCGTAATCTCCCGATTGGACGTTTGAAGACGGGGACGCCACCGCGCCTTGATGGCCGGACGATTGATTGGTCACGACTCGAAACCCAACCATCTGACGATGGAGCCTGGACATTTTCGGATCTGACCGGGGCGCGCGTGAACCCGCAGCTTTGGTGCGGGGTGACGCGAACTAACCTAGAGACGCACGCGATTATCCGGGCGAGCCTTGATCGCTCCCCGCTGTTCAGTGGCGACATTGAAGGGCAAGGGCCGCGTTACTGCCCATCGATCGAGGATAAGGTGCACCGCTTTGCCGACCGCGATGGCCATCAGATTTTTCTTGAACCTGAAGGTCTTGATGATGGTTGGGTTTATCCCAACGGGGTTTCGACGTCGCTTCCACTCGATGTCCAATTGTCGATGCTCCGTAGCGTTGCGGGGCTTGAAGCTGTTGAAATAGTGCAGCAGGGCTATGCAGTGGAATATGATCATATCGATCCACGCGCGCTTTTCCCGACGCTGGAGCTTCGCGAAATCGGTGGATTATTCTGCGCAGGCCAAATCAATGGAACGACGGGTTATGAGGAAGCGGCGGCGCAAGGGCTGATCGCGGGGATCAACGCGGCGGCGCGTGCGCTTGGTCGTGATCCGCTGATCCTCGATCGCGCCTCATCCTATATCGGGGTGATGATTGATGATCTCGTGCTTCAGGGAATTACCGAGCCTTACCGCATGCTTACGGCACGCGCTGAATATCGTCTGCGACTGCGCGCTGACAATGCGGCGACGCGGCTGACGCCGATTGCTATTTCGATTGGTTGCGTCGGGAAGGCGCGGCGTGACTGGTTTGGCGCGCGTTATGCAGAGCGCGATTCGCTGCTCACGCTGCTGGACAGCCAAAGATCGCCCGACCCGCGCGCACCAAAGCTGTTTGACTGGATCCGTGTGAGCGGGGCTGATCGGGCAGGGCTGATCGAGGCGCTCCCTGCACTTACTGGCTATTCATCATTTCTGGTTGACGAGATTATCGAAGACGCGCGTTATGCGCCCTATCTCGTGCGGCAGGATGCCGAAATCCGGTCGATGCGCGCCAATGAAGGTATCCGCCTTGGCGCACTCGATTATGGCCGGATTGCCGGACTTTCAAATGAGATGGTGGAGAAGCTGAACGCGGCGCGCCCGGCGACGCTTGGTGCGGCCGAACGGGTGCGCGGGATTACGCCAGCGGCACTGGCGCTGATTCTGGTTCAT
Source organism: Pseudomonadota bacterium (assembly GCA_038042405.1). Classification (GTDB taxonomy): domain Bacteria; phylum Pseudomonadota; class Alphaproteobacteria; order Sphingomonadales; family Sphingomonadaceae; genus Aquisediminimonas. The sequence continues at coordinate 4,397 of JBBTEI010000008.1, read as the reverse complement.
GCAAAACGGAAAGCAGCCTAAGTGAACGAATTTGAAGCCAAGGCATGGCTCAGCGATACGCTTGATGTTTCACGTGAAACACTCGCACAGCTTGAGCAATTGCGGGAATTGGTCGTCGCCGAATCAGCCCGGCAAAATTTGGTGAGTGCTGCGACGATCCCGCATTTTTGGGCGCGGCATATTGTTGATTCGGCGCAACTCTTGCCATTGGCAAAAGATTCGCAGCCCGGTGCCTGGCTTGACCTTGGCACCGGCGCGGGTTTTCCGGGCATGGTGATTGCGATATTGTCTAATCGCCCGATCATTCTTGCCGAATCGCGGCGCAAGCGGTTTGAATTTTTGCGCGAGATGGCGGTGACGCTTAAGCTTCCGCATGTTTCAGTTCATGGTGGGCGGCTTGAAACTTTGGCGACGCGCAGCGTTTCGGTGATTAGTGCGCGTGCTTTTGCGCCACTTCCCAAACTGCTTGACCTCGCGATACGATTTTCCCGAAATGAAACGGTCTGGTTGCTGCCAAAAGGACAAAGTGCACAAGACGAACTGGTATTGATTGATCAAACGTGGCACGGTAAATTCCACGTTAACCGATCGATCACCGATCAAAACGCTGCAATCCTCGTCGGAGAAGGCGTTTCGCGAAGAAAGTAGGCGTTATGATTCGCATAGCCGTTGCTAACCAGAAAGGCGGTGTGGGCAAAACCACCACCGCAATCAATGTCGCGACGGCGCTTGCTGCGACCGGATGGCGGGTGTTGCTGATCGATCTTGACCCGCAAGGCAATGCCTCAACCGGGCTTGGTATCCATCAATCCGAGCGGGTTCGCTCAAGCTATGACGTGTTGCTCGGCGATTCGCCGCTTGCCGAAACGGTTATAGCAACGCGGATTCCCCGGCTTGATCTGATTGCTTCAACGCCTGATCTTTCGGGTGCCGAAATCGAGCTTGTCGAATTTGAAGAGCGGACGCACCGGCTTTCAAAGGCGCTTGACGGAGCGCCGCTGGGTCGCTGGGATATTGTGATGTTTGATTGCCCGCCCTCGCTTGGGCTGTTGACGCTCAACGCGATGGTTGCCGCCCAGTCTTTGCTCGTTCCGCTGCAATGTGAATTTTTTGCGCTTGAGGGGCTTAGCCAGTTGCTCCAGACGGTTGAGCGGATCCGGGCGCGGTTCAATCCGGGGCTTTCGATCCTCGGGGTTGCTCTCACCATGTATGATCGACGCAACCGCCTGACCGAGCAAGTTGCCGATGATGTTCGGGCCTGCCTTGGCAAGGCGGTGTTTGAGACGGTGATTCCGCGTAATGTCCGCCTTTCCGAAGCGCCAAGCCACGGCCTGCCTGCGCTGATTTATGATTATCGTTGCTCGGGATCAGAGGCATATATGGCGCTTTCACGTGAACTTATCGGGCGGCTACCCAAAGCAAAGGCGGCGGCATGAACGAGGAAGACAACCGCGTGGTGCCACTCAAAAAACGCGCGATGGGGCTTGGCCGGGGGCTTTCGGCGCTGCTTGGCGAAATCGAGCAGGAACAGCCGGTTGGTGCAGACGTAACGCCGTCGGATGGCATCCGGATGGTTCCAACGGCTGATTTGTCACCAATGAAGGGTCAGCCGCGCAAGCATTTTGACGAGGCCGCGCTTGAGGAACTTGCGCAATCAATCGCGGCGCGCGGTTTGCTTCAGCCGATCGTCGTGCGGACAGCGCCGCTAGGGATTGTCGGTTACCAGATTGTTGCAGGCGAACGGCGCTGGCGTGCGGCGCAGCGGGCGCAGCTTCATCATGTTCCCGTGATCCTCAAGGAATTTGATGACCGGACAGCGCTTGAGATTGCGCTGATCGAAAATATCCAGCGCGAGCAATTGAACGCGATTGAAGAGGGGCAGACCTATGACCGGCTGATCACTTATTATGGCCATAGTCAGGAGGCGCTTGGCCGGATCGTCAATAAATCGCGTAGCCATATCGCCAATCTGATCCGCCTGCGCGATTTGCCGCCGATGGTTCAGGAGCTGCTTGCCGAAGGAAAGCTTAGCATGGGCCATGCCCGCGCGCTTTTGACCGCGCCCGATGCTGAAAATTTGGCACGCGAGATCGTTCGCCGCGCGCTTTCGGTGCGTCAGACCGAGGCATTGGTGCGCAAGACCAAAAAGCCTGCTGGCGCAAAACCGGCCAAGCTACAGGGCGAGGCCAATTCGGATATTGCGCTGCTTGAGCGACAGCTTGGTGACTTGCTTGGCCTTAAGGTCGGGATCACGCATGATGGCAAGAGCGGCAGCGTGATGCTGGCCTATTCATCGCTTGAACAGCTTGATATGATTTGCCAGCGCCTGAGCGGTGAACGGATTTAAGTCATTGATATAGTTGGATTTTATTGAAGGTGCCCCGACGAAGGATAGACCAAGGCGCGTAGCCCGCTGCGGTCAAACGGCGTCCAGCCATCGGCAGGCTGTGCCAGACGGTCAGCGATGGCGAGCAGCACCACCGGATTGACACCAAGGCCGCAGTGGCTCCCGCGCACTTCGATATTGTCGGTTTGCGGATCTTGCGGTTCGATGCAATTGCGCCATGCGACGATGCCATCATTCTTTGAATAGATTGCGGTTGAAGGCACAGGTGGGGCGAGATGGCTTTCTTTCATCTGCGCCTGCGTTTTGGGATCACGGATTTTCTGGCCTGTCAGCCGCTCATAGGTTTTCCAGACATTGGTGGCGCGCGGATCACCCACGATCGGCGATCCAAGCGAAATCACCTGACGGACTAGATCGGGGCGCCAACGCGATAGCTGCCGCGCCATGACACCGCCGAGGCTCCAGCCGACAAGGCTGATTTTCTCGCCAGTTTCTGCGTGAATTTCTTCAAGCCGCGCAATGAGTTTTTCGCCGTCAACCCCGATTGCTTTGGGGCCAAGGTTGCGGCCAAGCGCCCAACCGTAACTGTCATAGCCAAGTCTATCAAAATAGCGGCGCAGCAACCGTGTTGAAAAATCGCTGGTAATAAATCCGGGCAGCACCATCACGGGATGGCCGTCGCCCTTCGGTGCGCGCGAAAGCAGCGGCGAGGCCCATGGCAGTGCGCCAAGCTCAAAAATCGCGCGCGGCAGCTCGGTCAATGCGAGCAAAAGCGAGGGTGGCGTAATGGCTGCGCTGGTCTGGGTCATAAAATAGCGTCCTTCGCGTTCATTTTGTACGATGCTGCGCGTAACATCGTTGCGCTGCAAGCCCAAAAGCTCATCCCCGCTGTCCTGCGCCTGAATATCTTTTGAAGATCGTCGTTGGTTCACCGTCATAGATGATGTCATCCACGGGTGAAAAACCGATATAATCGGCGACACGTATCGAAGCCTGATTATCGGGGGAGATAATACACACCGTCTCCGCGACGTCAAAATTGGCATCACCCCAAGCGGCGAATGCGGCGACGGCTTCTTTGGCAATGCCCTTTCCCCATGCGCTTGGCATTAACGCCCAGCCCATTTCGGGGACAGCATCGAGCGCGGGAATGCCCCGCCGGAAATCGCTAAACCCACCCTCGCCGAGAAATTTTCCACTGGTTTTGTCAATAATCGCCCAAAATCCGTAGTTTAGTAACGTCCAGTGCCCGGCATAGCGCAGGATACGGAACCACGCATCCTGGGGTGGACGCGGTGATCCGCCGATAAAGCGTGTGACTTCGGCGCTGCCCCACAGTGCGGCGCAATCTTCAAAGTCATCAGTGGCGTGCGCGCGCAAGACCAAGCGCTCGGTTTCGATGCGCGGCGCGCGCACCTAGCGAACGCCATCAGGCGGCATGGGCCTCAATCGCCTTTTGTCGCCGTCGCTGAACCGACGATCCAATTCCCATGGCTTCGCGGTATTTGGCGACCGTGCGCCGTGCGATATCAAAGCCCTTGCCCTGAAGCAGTTCTACCAACGTATCATCCGAAAGGATCGCCTTGGGGTTTTCATCATTGATCAGCGTGCGGATCACACTTTTGACCGATTCCGCCGAGACCGCGTCGCCACCGTCCGAGGCCGCAATTCCGCTGGTAAAGAAATATTTCAGTTCAAATATCCCGCGTGCGCAACTGAGATATTTGTTCGATGTGACGCGGCTGACGGTTGATTCGTGCATCCCAATCGCTTCGGCAATCGTGCGCAGCGTGAGCGGGCGGAGATGCGCGATGCCTTCGCGAAAGAACGCCTCCTGATGCTTGACGATTTCTGAGGCGACCTTGATGATCGTCCGCTGACGCTGATCAAGCGCTTTGATGAGCCAGTTTGCACTCGCCATACAGTCACTCAACCAAAGTTTTGATGCCTTGTCCTGCGCGCCGGAGGAAAGCTCACTGAAATAGCTGCGATTGACGAGCACCCTTGGCAGCGTTGCGCTGTTGATCTCAATCGCCCAGCCTTTGGCGGT
>JBBTEI010000007.1:10970-21394 GCA_038042405.1 Pseudomonadota bacterium | reverse complement strand
ACAAGCCGCACAAAACGCCCGTGATACATATTTCGGATTCACAGCCGGGGGGTAGCCAAGGGGGTAAGGCTTACAAAATCGCCGGTAAATCAAGGCCTTGTTCGCGGGCACAATCGAGCGCGATGTCATAACCGGCATCGGCATGGCGCATCACGCCGGTCGCTGGATCATTCCAGAGGACGCGCGCGAGACGGCGGTCGGCATCTTCGCTGCCATCGGCGACGATCACCATGCCGCTATGCTGCGAATAGCCCATGCCAACCCCGCCGCCGTGGTGGAGCGAAACCCATGTCGCGCCGCTTGCAGTATTAAGGAGGGCATTGAGGAGCGGCCAATCGGATACCGCGTCGGAACCGTCGCGCATCGCCTCGGTTTCACGGTTGGGGCTGGCGACCGAACCCGAGTCGAGATGATCGCGGCCAATGACGATCGGCGCTTTGAGCTCGCCGCTGCGCACCATTTCGTTGAAGGCAAGGCCAAGCCGGTGGCGGTCACCCAAGCCGACCCAGCAAATCCGCGCGGGAAGACCTTGGAATTTGATCCGTTCACGCGCCATGTCGAGCCAGTTATGAAGATGGGCATTATCGGGGAGTAGTTCTTTGACCTTGGCATCGGTCTTGTAAATATCCTCTGGATCGCCCGAAAGTGCGGCCCAGCGGAACGGGCCAACGCCGCGACAGAAGAGCGGGCGGATATAGGCGGGGACAAAGCCGGGGAAGGCGAAGGCATCCGCAACGCCTTCATCCTTTGCAACCTGGCGGATGTTATTGCCATAATCAAGCGTCGGCACCCCGGCCCGCCAAAAGTCGAGCATGGCGCGGACATGGGTGGCCATCGAAGCGCGCGCCGCTTTTTCAACCGATGCAGGGTCATGCTCACGCGCCGTTTGCCACTGGTCAAGGCTCCAGCCGAGCGGCAGATAGCCGTTGATCGGATCATGCGCCGATGTCTGGTCAGTGACCGCGTGGGGGCGCACCCCGCGCCGGAAAATTTCGGGAAAAACCTCCGCCGCATTGCCAAGAAGGCCGACCGATACCGGCGTTTTGGCCTCGGCCATAATGGCGAGCGCCTCGTCAAGGCTGTCGGTCTGGCGATCAAGATAGCCAGTATTCAGCCGCATCTCGATCCGGCTCGGCTGGCACTCGACCGCAAGGCACGATGCCCCCGCCATCGTCGCCGCAAGCGGCTGTGCCCCACCCATTCCGCCAAGGCCAGCGGTCAGGATCCATTTGCCAGCGAGGTTCCCGCCATAATGCTGCCGCCCCATCTCAACAAAGGTCTCATATGTCCCCTGCACAATCCCCTGCGTGCCGATGTAAATCCACGACCCCGCCGTCATCTGGCCGTACATCATCAGCCCCGCCTTATCGAGTTCATGGAAATGGTCCCATGTTGCCCAAGCGGGCACGAGGTTGGAATTGGCGATCAGGACGCGCGGCGCATCCTTATGCGTCTGGAACACGCCGACCGGCTTGCCCGATTGGACGAGCAACGTCTGGTCATCCTCGAGCTTGCGGAGTGCGGTAACAATTTGATCGAAGCAGGCCCAATCGCGCGCCGCCCGGCCAATCCCGCCGTAAACAACAAGCGCCTGTGGGTTCTCGGCGACTTCAGGATCAAGATTGTTCATCAGCATCCGGAGCGGTGCCTCGGTCAGCCAGCTTTTCGCCGAAATTTCAGTGCCATGCGGGCTACGGATGGTGCGGCTGTTATCGATACGGGTCATGCGTCAGTCCTTGGAAAAATTAAGGCAGTTAGTAATAATGTTGCACAGCACAGGATGCAGCAATTTGGCACGCTCGGCATCCCAAAGCGGCGGCCAATCTCCCGCCTCATCAAGATAGCCCCGCATCGCAAGTTCCATCTGGATTGCATGGACACCGCGTTCTGGTGCCCCGTAATGCCGCGTGATCCAGCCACCCTTGAAGCGCCCATTGACGACCTGGGAGTCCCCGCAAGCCGCACTGACGCTCTCTGTAAGCGCCGCCGCACAGGATTTTCCGTCAAAGCTACCAATGTTGAACTGGAGCAATTCGCCCGGAAACAGACGCGGGACATAGCTCAGAATCGAATGGGCATCATAGAGCACAACCCTGCCGTGCACGGCATGCAGCCGTTCAATCTCTTCATGGAGTGCTGCGTGATAGGGATTGAAATAGAGTTCCCGCCGCCGCGCGATTTCGATCTCGTCAGGTTCGCGGCCTTCCACATAAAGCGGGGTGCCGTCAAACCGCTCGGTCGGGCACAGCCCCGTTGTTGTCTGCCCCGGATAGAGCGAGGTGCCCGAGGGATCACGGTTGACATCAATCACCGTGCGCGAGATCGCCGTGCTGATCAGCGTCACCCCATGTTGGATCGCAAACTGATAGAGCTTGTTAACGTAGAAATCGGCGTCACTAATTGCTTGTTTTGGGTCCCGCAGCGCAGGCACTATATCTCCTGGAATATGCGCGCCTGCGTGGGGGATGCTGATAATAAGCGGCGCATCACCGCGACTGATCGAAAGCCAGTCGCTCATACCAGCCCCGGCAGGCCCGCGATTGCTGCCAGTTTGCCCGAAGTGACAAGCTCCGTTGCAGCCGCCATATCGGGATGGAAGTACCTGTCCTCGTCAAGCATAGGCACATTGGCGCGCAGCAGTGAACGGACCGCCTCCAGCCTTTCGCTCGATTGGAGCGGCTGATGAAAATCGCAGCCTTGCGCCGCCGCCAGATATTCAATGCCGATGATGTTGGCGAGTGTTTCGGCCATGCCGATCAAACGCCGACTCCCGTGCGCCGCCATCGAAACATGATCCTCCTGATTGGCCGAAGTCGGGATAGAATCAACGCTTGCGGGATAGGCACGCTGTTTATTCTCCGAAACCAACGCGGCGGCAGTCACCTGCGGAATCATGAACCCGGAATTGAGGCCAGGGCGCGGCGTCAGGAAGGCAGGCAATCCCGAAAGCGCTGGATCAACCAGCATTGCAATCCGCCGCTCGGCAATGGAGCCAATCTCGCACAGTGCCAGCGCGATCATGTCGGCGGCGAACGCCACAGGTTCGGCATGGAAATTGCCGCCCGAAAGTGCTTCATCAGTGTCAGCAAAAATCAGTGGATTATCCGAAACCGCATTGGCCTCAGTGCCAAGTGTCACCGCCGCCTGCCGCAACAGATCAAGCACCGCACCCATCACCTGCGGTTGGCAGCGCAGGCAATATGGGTCTTGCACACGCTCGTCACCTTCGCGGTGCGACGCGCGGATTGCCGAACCTGCCATCAGGTCACGGAGCGCAACTGCGGTTTCAATCTGACCCCGGTGCCGACGCAGCGCGTGAATGCGTGGATCAAACGGCGTGTCAGATCCTTTGGCCGCTTCGGTCGAAAGTGCACCAGTGATCAGCGCCGATTGAAACAGTTGCTCAGCCTCAAACAATCCAGCGAGCGCGTAGGCGCAGGAGAATTGGGTGCCATTAAGCAATGCCAATCCTTCCTTGGGGCCAAGTGTCAGCGGGGCGAGATCCGCCTGTGCAAGCGCATCTGCTGCCGCGACCCTGCGCCCATCAGCGACCATCTCACCAACACCGATCATCGTCGCGGCAAGGTGCGCGAGCGGAGCAAGATCACCCGACGCCCCAACCGAGCCTTGAGCCGGGATCACCGGAGTAATTCCTTTTTCCAACAGCGCTTCGAGCAAGGCAATCGTTGCAGGCTGAACCCCCGATGCCCCTTGCCCAAGGCTCGTCAGTTTGAGCGCCATCATCAGGCGTGCAATCGGCACGGGCATAGCATCGCCGACCCCCGCTGCGTGACTCAGCACAATATTGCGCTGAAGCGTCTCAAGATCAGCATCGCCGATTTTGACTGTAGCCAGCTTTCCAAATCCGGTGTTAATCCCGTAAACTGGCTCATGCCGTGCAAGGATTCGCGCAACAGCAGCCGCACTTTCGGCGATGCCCACTCGGCACGCTGGATCGAGCGCTGGAGACTCGCCGCGATAGAGCGCGCGCCAATCAGCCAATGGAACTGCACCCGGTGAAACCTGCATTATTCTCTCCCCATCCGAACCCGACTGTAGAGCGGGTTTGCGCCGATTCGGTAAACCAATTCGGCAAGCTCATCGATATCCCATATCGCAAGATCACAACGCTTGCCCACTTCAAGTGTGCCCACTTCGCTACTCAGCCCAAGCGCAAGAGCGGCATTCCGGGTAACTCCAGCAAGGCATTCCTCAACCGTCATCCGAAACATGGTCGCGGCCATATTCATCGCGAGCAAGATCGATGTGAGCGGCGACGTACCCGGATTGCAATCAGTCGCCACCGCCATCGGCACACCCGATGCACGCAACGCTACAATCGGAGGCGGCTTCGTTTCGCGTGTAAAATAATAAGCGCCAGGCAACAGCACCGCGACGGTGCCGGCCGCCCTCATCGCCGCGATGCCATTGTCATCAAGATACTCAAGATGATCCGCCGACAAAGCACCGTAACGCCCGGCCAGTGCAGCGCCGTTGTTGTTCGAAAGCTGCTCGGCATGGAGTTTAACCGGCAGCCCGTGCGCCTTTGCCGCTACAAACACCCTTTCGATCTGGACTGGCGAAAAACCGATAGTTTCACAAAATCCGTCAACCGCATCGGCGAGCCCTGCAGCGGCAATAGCAGGGATCATCCGATTGCAAATCTCATCGATATAACCGTCTGCATCACCAATAAACTCAGGGGGCAATGCGTGAGCGCCAAGAAAGGTGGTGCGCACCGCGATGCCCCGCTCATCCTCCAGTCTGCGCGCAGCACGAAGCATCTTGCTCTCATCCTCAAGCGACAGCCCGTAACCCGATTTCACTTCGATTGTCGTCACACCCTCACTAATCAGCACATCAAGCCTAGGGAGCGCGCTAGCGACCAAATCGCTCTCGCTCGCGGCGCGGGTTGCTTTCATCGTCGAAACTATTCCGCCCCCTGCCCGCGCAATCTCTTCGTAGCTTGCGCCAGCCAACCGCTGCGCAAACTCACCCGCTCGGTTGCCCGCATGGATCAAATGAGTGTGGCAATCGATAAGACCGGGTGTGATCCAGCGCCGATTGCATTCGATAGTCTCCACCGCATCGAACGCGGGTACATTCTGCGCATCACCTGCGTAAATGATGAGCCCGTCACGGCACGCTATCACACCATCGTCTATCAACGGCGATGCCATCGTCGCGAGGCGGGCATTGCGCCAAATGGCATCGCAACGAAGGTTGGAATCATGTGTCATGGCCGCGCAGACTCGACCTGTTTCAGCTTTATGTCTAGGCATAGCCGGAATTTTTTAGGGGCAATAAATGACAAGCCTTTGGTTTGAAACAGCGCTGCTACCCGATGGCTGGGCGCAATCGGTTCGGGTTGAAATGGCTGAAGGCCTTATTGCTCGGGTGGAAACCGGCGTGCCCGCAACGCCCGAAGATGAACGGCATGCCGTCGCCGTGCCCGGTCTCGCCAATGTCCATAGCCACGGATTTCAGCGGGGTATGGCGGGGCTCGCCGAATATCGCGGCGCAAGCGACGATGATTTCTGGAGTTGGCGCGAAGTGATGTACCGTTTCCTCGACCATCTAAACCCTGACGACGTCGAAGCCATCAACGCAATGGCTTATGTCGAAATGCTTGAGGGTGGATTCACCCATGTTGGCGAATTTCACTATTTGCACAATGGCATTGATGGTGAGCGCTATGCCAATCCGGCGGAAATGGCTGAGCGTGTTGTCGCCGCAGCGGAAAAAACCGGAATCGGGCTCACGCTACTCCCCGTGTTTTATGCGCATAGCGACTTTGGCGGCCTGCCGCCCAAGCATGGGCAGCGCCGTTTTCTCAACGATATTGATACGTTCGTCAAATTGCTTGAGGCGTGTATGAGCACCATACCAAGCGATGCTATTCTGGGCCTCGCCCCGCACAGTTTACGCGCCGTGACACCCAATGAGCTTCACGCCCTCATCAAACTGCACCCTGATGGGCCCGTACATATCCATGCCGCCGAGCAAGTGAAAGAAGTTGAAGCGAGCATTGCCTTTTCGGGTGCACGTCCGGTCGAGTGGCTGCTCGATCATGCAGGGATCGATGCACGCTGGTGCTTGATTCATGCGACGCAAATGACGGAAGGCGAAACTGTTGCCCTTGCCAAAAGTGGCGCGGTCGCGGGTTTATGCCCTGTGACCGAGGCTAATTTAGGCGACGGTATTTTCAAGGCACTGCAATTCCTCTTGGAGGGCGGACGAATCGGCATCGGAACCGACTCCAACATCCTGATTGGGGTTGCAGACGAATTACGCGCGCTTGAATATAGCCAAAGGCTGCCACACCGGGCGCGCAATGTCCTTGCGGATGATAGAATACCGTCGGTTGGCCATCGCCTATATTCAGCCTCACTATCAGGAGGGGCGCAAGCGCTCGGTATCAGAGCGGGCATTGCAAACGGCAGGCGTGCCGACATTGTTACGCTCAATGCCGAACATCCGTCGCTCTACGGACGCGCTGGCGATCAACTGCTTGATTCTTGGATTTTTGCTGCAAACAATGGCTGCATTGATACCGTGTGGCGTTACGGTCGCAAGCGTGTGTCAAGCGGACGACATATCGAGGCTGATCCCATCACGATGCGATACAAAGAAGTCCTAAAACGTGTATTACAACAATGACTGGGAACAATCTGGTGTGGCTTGGCGCTTGCCGTGCCTTCAAACATTGGCCTGAAACATGGTTCCAAAGATGGAGGCAGCGCGCCTGAATGCTGCTCAACAAGGAAAGAAAAATGGCGCAAAGGCATCAACGCTGTGAATGACATTTAGCACCTTTTTCTCGTCTACCGTTGCTAGAAGAATTACGAATCTTGACAATGAGGCCTTTTGGTAGCGATTGTTTTGGTCTAAAGCGCTTCCAAGGGGTCGCATTCCAGTTTCATGATGAACAACAGACGTTCATAAAAGTCGAGCGTCTGGATGTTACGCGAGGGATGTTTGAAGTGCGGAAAATTGGTTTTACATTTGGTTTGGCTGCAAGCATCGCGGCGGCGGCGACGTCGGTGGCCGCACGAACCGAACGCCCAAGCATCGCCAATAGCTTCAGGCTAGGTGATGACGGCGTATGTCAGGTGCAGAGTTTGACCGCTGATGCCACTTTTGACGGCATATTTGATCGCGCTTGGTCAATTGTTTGTCGTGATGCTGCTCGCCCAATCGGAAAGCTCTATGCCCTGCGCGGCAATCCATCCCAAATTTTGGAGCGCATGGCGGGCATGCGCAAGTCCGAAGCCGATTGTGCAGCGACGCCGCCAGCAAATGAGACCATTGAAGATTTGGGCGCGATCAGCAGCCAGCAATGCAAACTGATCGATGCACCGGTAGGGTATAAGGTGCTTACCAAATCAAGAGGCAATATTCTGTGGGTCGCTGAAGGTTTGTCGGGTTACGATAGCGCTTTGAAATTGGGGCTCCGCACCATTGTTTCAGACCGGACTATTCCAGGCAAAGTGACGGTCGCGACAACCTCAATTGAGGATCCGGTTGCATTCGCACGTGTGCAAGCCGGAACGCTTGATCCCGCGCAAGCATTGGCGGAAGGATATCGTCGTAACAATAGCGGCAACTATGCCGAAGCTGCCGAATTTTTTGAAACACTGCAACAGAGATCAACTGGCACAGAAGGCTTTACTGCGCGCCAATCCGAATATTTACTTAACCGGGCGCTGCAAAAATCAAATCTCGGTTCGTTTGCCGAAGCTGATCTTTTGTTCGATCGCGCTGATCGGGAGCCCACCGCAGATCCAATTCAGCTTAGGCTGCGCCGCAATTTCCACGTGATGCACCTGCTTAACCAGCAGCGTTTCGGCAACGCACTCAAAATTCTTGACGTTCCTATCACGTCGGTTTTGAGCGAAAAAAAATCAATTGGTGCCGCGTTGGAAATTAGCGAAGAGGTTGCCGCGGAATTAAACAGTGGCGCGCTTGGTGGCCGACGGCTTGGTTCAAGCGAATCCAATTCCCTTACGCCAGAGGAGCGTGGGATTTTCCTCGATGCGCAGGCTGCTCAACTCCGTGGAACGTTGCTTCGGCTTTCCGGAAAGCCCGGCGAAGCGCGTCAAGTTCTTGATGAAGCTTTGAAAGATGTTATTAGCGTACGGGGCGGACGTGTGACATCGGCAATCAGATTGCATGCGCAAATACTCGCCGAAAAAGGTCTGGCACTTGAAGGTGATGGCGATGCCGGCGCGGCCGAAGCGGCGATGCGCGAATCCCTTGGCTTACTCGAAACGCGCTATCCACAAACCGTTGCTGTGAGCGGCGCGCGCGCGCGGCTTGCAGCGCTTCTAGCGCGGCGTGGAAAGACTGACGAAGCCTTGCGCGAATATCGTTCGATTGTCGTTGGTGCCGCAGGAAGCACATCATCTGTCGGCAGCATTGGCAATCTACTGAGCCCTTATTTTGCTCTGCTCGCAAACCAGATTGCGCAAAAACCCGAGTTGGTTGACGATCTTTTTCTGGCTAGTCAAACGCTCGTCCGCCCCGGCGTGGCCGACACCCAAGCGATTCTGTCTCGTGAGTTGAGCGAAGGGTCCGGGGAAGCAACCCGCTTGTTCCGCGAAGCACGCACACTGGCCCGTGAAATCGAAAAGGCCCGAATTGACCTCGCCAATCAAACCGCTGCTGCCGGGCAAAATGAAGCCGCTAAAGCCGCGATTGAAGCTATATCAGCAACCATCACTACGCTCGAACGCGACCAGGTTGGTGTGCAAGCAAAGCTTAATGATTTCCCCCAATATCGCGCCATTGCATCAAGCAACCTTACGTTGATGGATTTGAAGGCGACGCTTAAACCCGGTGAAGCCTATTATAAACTGAGCGTTACCGGGAGCGCCATTTATGCGCTTTTTGTCGATGCGACGGGCGCAACAGGATACCGGTTGCCAATCACATCCTCGCAACTTGAGCTTGATGTCGATTCACTGCGCGATTCGGTTATCAAGGATGAAGGCGGGCAACTGAACACCTATCCTTTTGACGTTAAACTTTCGCGCAAACTGTACGTTGATCTTTTTGGCCCTATTGCCGCCCGCGTTGAAGCTGCGAAGCATCTAATTTTTGAACCCGATGGTGCGATGTTACGGCTACCAATAAACCTCCTCGTAGCAAAGCAAGGCGGAGTGGATGCCTATGTGGCACGCGTGGAAAAGCCTGATTCTGATCAATTTGATTTTAGAGGGGTTGACTGGTTGGGACGTGGCCGCGCGATTAGCACTTCTGTCTCGGCTCGCGCCTTCAAGGAGGCCCGCTCCACCCCACCTTCAACGGCAACACGCGAATATCTTGGTTTCGGGCAAAATGCTCCGGTGGGTAGCGCTAGCCGTTTTGCCAGCGTCAGGGGGCTAACTGGCACCGAAGCAGATAATTGTAACTGGCCCGCCGCAGAGTGGAACAAGCCGATCTCGGCATCGGAACTGCGCGAAGTCCAATCAATTATTGGCGCTGACAAATCCGCGTTGGTAACTGAGGCTGAGTTTACCGATGCCGCTGTAATGGCACGAACTGATTTGAGCGATTTCCGGATTATTCATTTTGCCACGCATGGCTTGGTTGCGGCACCAAAACCGGAATGCCCTGCCCGACCCGCACTGCTTACTTCGTTCGGAGGGGGCAAATCGGACGGATTGCTGACGTTTAGCGAAATTTACGGGCTTCGCCTCAATGCTGATCTAGTAATCCTCTCGGCTTGCGATACGGCAGGTAAGGCAAGCATAGCAGCTACACGCGAAGCGGGCGTCACCAATGGCGGTGGTAGTGCGCTTGATGGGCTAGTGCGCGCCTTTGTTGGCGCAGGTGGCCGATCAATCGTTGCGAGCCATTGGCCCGCACCAGATGATTTCAAAGCAACAGAACGTTTGATTTCTGGGCTATTTAAACAACCTGCCGCGACATCGATAGGCAATGCCATGGCAAATGCACAGATCGAACTTATGGACGACGCGAATACCTCACACCCTTACTATTGGTCGGGCTTTGCGATCGTTGGTGACGGGGATAGAAAAATTCTCTCGCAACGCTAAAATTTGATCCGAAAGCCCTGCCGAATGACTGAGCCTAAACGCGCATCCAGAATAGCTGGAACGATAACGAATACATTCCGCAAGATCGGTTTACTAAGAATTATTTTGACTGCAGTTCTTTTGGTTGTCGCAGTGTTTCTTGCGCGGTTCAGTTGGCAGATACCGCTTGTCATCCAGGCAGAACGGGCTTTTTATGACCTTCAGGTCGCAACCATGGCACCCCGCCGTGACCAAGATGACCGAATTATCCAGATCGTTTATAATGATGAAACATTGGCTGCGACTGGCAAGCGCTCTCCCCTTGATCGGGCGATCCTTGCCAAGGCGATCAAGCGCATTGACAGTTTCAAGCCCAAATCGATC
>JBBTEI010000007.1:0-10960 GCA_038042405.1 Pseudomonadota bacterium | reverse complement strand
ATCGATATTTTGATTGATCAAGCGCAGCCCGAAGACCCTGAAATCGTTGCCGCCTTTCGAACGGTCAAGACGCCAACATTCATTGCTTACGCACCGTCCGATATCGCAGAAGACAAGATTTTGCCTTGGCAGCAAGAATTTATCGAGAATTTCCAAAAAAGCCTAGCGCCGGGCAATGTGACGCTGGCGAACATTATCCTCGAACCTGATGATGACAATGTGCTCCGTACCTGGCCAAAAGTTCGCCCCGAGGTGCCCGAGCGCCTTTTTGTTGCAATGCTCGACAAGGGAAATAACCCTTTCAAAAAATATGAAGGTGCGATCCAATATGTTTCACCAGCGTTTGTCGAACGTCCGGTGTTTGGTTCAATTCCAATTGATACAATCGCCGAGGATGCGCTGTTCACAAGCCCCGAAGCCACGGAGCTTTTTCGCCAGCAGATCGAAGGCAAATATGTTCTAATTGGCGGCCATATTCAGGATATTGACCTCTTTGAAACAGCGCTGACCGGCAAAGAGATATGGGGCGTGGAAATTTTTGCGCACATGATTTCGCAACAGCTTGACGGGCGCGTTCTTTCGCCCGTGTCAAATGGGGTAATTTGGATGATCGCAACAATCGCTGTGATTGCAGCAGCGATAACGGCGGGCCTCAACGTAAGCGCTGTAATTGTGGCCCTGCTTATCGTTGCGCAAATCGGCACTATGCTTGCCGCGCCATTTTATCTCCAAACTTTACAAATAGACACATATGGCTTGCCCTCGGTCGGCTGGATGCTCGCCTGGCTACTGGCCTTTACTGTCGTAGGTGCCGCTGCGCGTGCGGTTGGCGCTGAGCAGCGCAAATTTGCCCAAGGCGCATTGGGCAAGTTCCTTCCCCCGGCAATTGCCGCCGAAATTCTTCGCAACCCCGACAGCCTCTCACTAAATGGGGAGAAACGCGAAATTTTTGTGGTGTTTACCGACCTTGAGGGTTTCACCAAATTATCGCACGCAATTGAGCCTGAAATGGTTGCAACACTGCTAAACCGCTATCTCGACATGTTGAGCAATGTTGTCCTCGAATATGGTGGCACAATTGATAAGTTTATCGGCGACGCTATCGTCGCTTTTTGGGGTGCGCCGATCAGTCGCCCTGACGACGGTGAACGCGCGGCCAAATGCGCTTGGGCTTTGTATGAGGTAGGTGAAGAGTTTCGAAAAACCGTTCCTGCCGGCGTCCCCAAAATTGGCGTTACACGCGTCGGCTTTCATTTTGGTGAAGCCATTGTTGGCAATTTTGGCGGCGAAGGCCGTTTCCAATATACCGCGCTTGGCGACAGTATGAACACAGCCGCGCGCCTCGAAGCCGCCAATAAACAAACCAAATCAAAGGTCTTGGCGAGCCAAGAAGCCGTTGAGCTGTCCGGAGTCGATTGGTTCCGTCCCCTTGGGCGAATCGTGTTGCGCGGGCGATCAACCCCGCTTGAAGTGTTTGAACCCGTACCAGATATGGATTCAACGCAGCGGCAAACCTTTGCAAAACTTGCCCGGAGCGCAATCCGGGGCGATGTGTCTGCTATCACAGCGCTTAACGATGAATCGGCTAGCCATCCTGAAGACTTTGCGCTAGCTAACTTTGTTTACAGGTTAGCGCATCAAGAAAAAGGAGGCTACTTTGTCTTGGACTAATAAAACCCTATCGTGCGGTGCGACGGCTTTGGCGCTGCTCAGCGCGGACGTCGCAATCGCAAATGCGAAAGCGATTGTTGTCAAATCGTCTGGCCCTTCGGCTAAGGCTTTTGCTCCCGGCAAAGCGATTGCCGACAACAGCACCGTAACACTCAAGGCGGGCGATATCGTGACATTGCTCGACGGTCAGGGCACGCGCGTGTTGAAGGGGCCGGGCACTTTCTCGACTACAGCCAATACGCAGACCAACTCAAATCTTGCGTCGGTTCTAAAAAATACTGGTACGCGGCAAGTGAGAACTGGTGCGGTTCGCGGTGCAGTGAGCGAAGCGCCGGTACGGCCAACCAATGTATGGCTTATCGACACGACCAAATCTGCGACGGTTTGTGTTGCCGATACCAGTGCGCTGTCTTTCTGGACGCCTACTGGAGATCAAGGTGGCAACATTACGTTGACGCGCGTAAGTGACGGCAAATCGATGCCGTTAGAACTTCGTCCTATGCAATCGATTAAGGCATGGCCAACGGCCGAACTTCCGATCGTTGATGGCGCACAATACCGCGTGTCACGCGACGGCACGGCGACTCCTATCACGCTTCGCTTTGCGACGATGGGGCCGAACCCGCAGGGTGTAGAAAATACCATTTCAGGCTTTGTTCGTGCTGGCTGCAACGCTCAGCTTGACTTGCTTGTTGAAGCAATTTCTCCACAAGCACCTGAAGAAAAATCAGCAGGCCTGTAATAAAAATCGTTTTGTTTTGAAGGTAGCCGCCGGATAAGGCGGAGCCTAAAGCTCCTCAGGTCGCCAGTGAAGTAGCCAAAGCTTATGCGGCGCTGGCAATGGGTTTGGTTTTGTCGCCATCGACACGGCCAGACGTTGTCGTATTTGCGTAAGCCCGCATGGTGCGCTAGTCCGCTGCGAATTCAAATGGGGGATTATCGTGAAATTAAGGCTTGTTGCACTTACCAGCTCGTTGGTTTCAGTTGCCGCCTTGCCCTCGGCTCTCTCAGCGCAAACAGTTCCTCCTCCGCCCCCTCAATCCGGCGACATGGATCCGCTTCGCACTCCTGGCGTTGCAGGGCAAACTCGCGAAGAACTTGAGCGTAAATCTTTTGGCACCCCTCAGCAGGACAATCAACAACGCATAAGCGACGAAACCAAAGTTGAGCGCGCGCCTTGTGCCCTTGACAACGATAACTTTAAAGACATTTCGATCAAGCTCGACAACGTCCAGTTTGGAGACTTGCGAGGGATCGACGCTGGCATCCTAACCCCATCATATAAGCGCTACATCGGGCAAACCATACCGATTTCAACCGTCTGTATAATCCGTGACGAAGCGGCAACGATATTGCGCGGCAGGGGGTATTTGGCTGCGGTGCAAATTCCGCCCCAAAAAATTGATGGCGGCAGCGTAAAATTCGATGTTCTGCTTGCCAAGCTCGTCAATTTTCAAGTGCGGGGCAACGTCGGTAAATCTGGAAGTCTGATCTCTAGCTATCTAGAAGCGATCAAGAATCAGCCAATTTTCAATGTTGCCGATGCCGAGCGCTACCTTCTGCTTGCACGCGACATTCCCGGTTATGATGTTCGGCTCACGCTGCGCCCGGCTGGAACCAATCCGGGCGAGGTCATCGGCGATGTTCAAGTGAGCTATACCCCGGTTGAAGCTGATGTGAATATCCAGAATTACGGTTCAAAAGCCGTCGGGCGGTTTGGTGGAATATCGCAAGTTCGATTCAACGGTCTCCTTGGAATCGGCGATCAGACAACGCTTGGCTTCTTCTCAAGTAGCGATTTCAAGGAGCAATTGGTTGGACAATTTGGCCAAGAAATCAAACTTGGCCCTCAGGGACTGACGCTTGGCGGTGGATTGACTTATGCGGTGACCAAGCCTGATATTGCAGGTGGCGCTGGCGGTTTGACATCCAAGACGCTTATTGGTGGGCTTTCACTTCGTTATCCGGCGCTGCGCAGCCTCGCGAAAAATGTAAATTTGAGCGGCGGACTTGATATTATCGACCAGCGCGCACGCTCCAGCGGATCACTCATTACCAACGACAAACTGCGCGTCATTTATGGAAAACTTGATGTCGATGCGGTCGACAGCGAAAGCCTGTCAGGATCCGGCGGTTATACTAGCGCCGAGCCGCGCTGGCGTGTGGCCGGGACACTTGAATTGCGACAGGGCATTGGTGCCTTGGGCTCAAGCCTCGATTGCGGGACGCTTATCCGATGCGCCAGTCGCAATGGGGCCGATGCAACGGCGTTTGTCGTCCGAGCCTCCGGCTATGGAGAAATTCGCCCAATTAGGAACCTCGTGTTCAGTTTAGCTCCGCGAGTCCAATACGCAAAAAAACCCCTTCTCAGTTTTGAAGAGTTTTCGACTGGCAACTACACAATTGGGCGCGGTTATGATCCGGGTATTTTAAGCGGTGATCGTGGCGTTGCGGCGGCTGGCGAAATCAAAGTTGGCAGCCTGATTGCAAAAACGGCAAAAAGTGTAGCGGTGCAAGGCTATGTGTTTGGCGACGCCGCCGTCGTTTGGAATCGTGATACAGCCTCGCTTGGCATGAACCCAGAGAAACTCTATTCAGCAGGAGGAGGCGTTCGCCTTGGCTATGATCAACGGATCAATCTTGATCTTGGCGCAGCGGTTCCGCTGAAAAAGGCGGGTTTGCAAACCAAACGCGGAGACATTCGCATCCTAGCAAACCTGACTATTAGATTGTTGCCGTGGAAACGGTAGTGAAAATTAATCGCACGTGCATTGAAGGGCATAGAATATGTTGGCCATAGTAACGCACACCCAGGGACAGCCAAAACGACTTCAGCTTAGGCTATTGGCGAGCTGTGCAATGGCAACGTCGATGACTTTGACGGGAACAGGCCCGGCCAATGCTGCGTCCCCTCCCCCGCTGACAGGAGCTGATACTGCGTTTCAGGGTATTGGAACTGTTAGCAGTGGCGTTGCCACTATCATGCAAACGCCAACGCTCGACACCGTTACAGTCAGCACAAACAGAACCATTATTGATTTCACACCCTTTGATACGGCTACCGGAGGTGGCCCAATCGTATTTTTGCCGAACGGACGCGCCGGCCTTTTCCAAAACGACGTCAATTCCGGCGTGACCAACTTTACCGTTCTCAACCGCATCATCCCAACCGATGCCACGCGCGCAATCCGCTTTGATGGTACCGTGCAATCTCGCATTGCAAACGCCACAGGCGGATCAAGCCCCGGCGGCACGATTCTGTTCTACAGTCCCAGCGGAATCATCGCGAGTGCAAGCGCCGTGTTCGATGTCGGCAGCCTCGTGCTTTCAGCAGCAGATGTTACGCTCGGCGCCAACAACAACTCATTCAGCTTTAGCGGTGCAACGCCTGACGCCGCAGTTGATGTAAATGCCGGTGCTACAATTCTCGCCCAAGGCGCTGGCAGTTATGTGGCACTGGTCGCACCGCGCATCATCCAGTCAGGAACCGTCAAAAGCGACGGCTCGATTGGGTATGTTGCGGCCGAAGCAGTTGATGTTACAATCCAGAACAACCTCTTTGATATTAGCTTCGTTGCCGGAACCGATGGTACGGCTGTAACTCATACTGGCTCGACCGAACTTACGCGCGCGCTGGGTGATAATAGCCCTCAGCGCATCTATGTCGCAGCAGTGCCGAAAAATGACGCGATCACGATGCTCATTTCGGGTTCGATGGGCTATTCCGCTGCAACGCAGGCAAGCCTTCAAAACGGTGCCGTTATCCTTTCCGCCGGACGGGGCGTCGCCGAGATAGGCGTTGGCGGCGTGACTTTCAGTGATTTTACGCCAAGCACAGCAGCAGCGAACATTGCAATCGGTACGGAAGCCGCGACGATATTCAACGCGTCACTCCTTACCAACGCAACAGGTGATGCGGTGATTGCGCCAGCAGTGGGCACAACGATACAGTTTAATGGACCGGTAGTGCTCAATGCTGATCGGCTGGCTGAAGTTAGAGCCGTGGCGAATAGCGCCGCTATGTTTGACAATGATCTGTCGGTATCATCAAATAATATGATCGCCGATGCGGCAGCCCGCGTCATCGCACTTGGCGAAACAGGGTATGGCCTCGCCCCAGGGCTCATTTCGATCGGTGGAAACTTGATCGTTGATGGTGGGCGATCGCAGGGGATTGGCATAATCCGCACGGCCGTTGCCGAACTTGCAGCAGATTTGGGCAGAATTTCGGTTTCTGGCAGTGCGATTGTCAAAGCCTCGGATGTTAGTGCAGGGCTGGCAAAGAATGCTTTTGGCGGCAACGCTGCAGTGCGAGTTGGTGCCGCAGGTTCTTTGCTGTCGGCCACCGGCCTTACCATTGATGCGCGCGCACGCGGTGTTGCCGGTTTTGATCAAAATGGAGTCCCGATCACTGGCAATGCAACAGGCGGCACCGCAAATTTAAATGTCGCTGGCGGAACCTTCATCCCTGCAACCATAAATTTCGAAGGCGGTGCCACAAGCGATATCGGAGGCATTGCGACTGGGGGTGCGGCCACTCTAAACGCGACTGGCGGCACAATAAACCTTGGCTTGATTGCGGCCAATGTAGACGCAAGATCAACACGAGCAAACAGCGACCAAACGAGCCCTGTACGTAATTTCAGCGGTGCGACTGGAGGCACCCAAACTGCTTCTCTCACAAGCGTTGGCGGCTCGATTCAACTCGATGTGACGAACACGCAAATCAACATCAATGGCGATTTGATGCTCAATGCCGATGCCATCGGTTCTAACGGTACGGGCGGACTGCAAGGTGGCGCGATTGGCATCAATGTCAACAATGGCAGCCTGCGTGTTGGCGATGTAATAACGGTAAGTGCCTCAGTTGAAGAAACCGCTTCGGCAGCAGGAGTTGAGCCCGGCTTGGTTCGCGGCGGCACGATTACAGTTCTGGCAGCAAACAATGGGGACATACTCTCATCGGCAATGAATTATGACGCCAACGCTGCAAGCGGCGGCGATGCATCTGGTGGCGCGGTTTCGCTTACGACAAACAATGGTGGCAGCATCAGTAGTGTTGGTACGCTGGGCATTGGCGCAGCATCCACAGTGCGCAGCCTTGAGTCTGCCGGTGACGCAGTTGGCGGATCAATCCAAGTCAATATCAATTCGGGCGCTTTGGTATCAGGCCCCCTCATTCTCGACGCAAGCGCGGTTGGCGGGGATGCGATTTTCGGCGGCATTGGTGGCAGTGCTACCGGCGGCACCGCACGCGTTAACATCAGCGGTGGCGACTCAACGGTTGAGGTGTTTAGTTTAACAACCGATGCAACGGGTGGTCGGGGTGGACTTGGCGATCAGGTAGGCGGCGCGGGTGGCTCTGGCACTGCTGGAACTTCAGAAATTAATTTGTTGGGCGGCACTACCCGCACCGCAGCGCTTATACTTACATCATCGGCAATGGGCGGCGGCGGCGGCGATGGCTCTTCGGGTGGTACAGGAGGCATAGCAACCGGCGGGCGGGCGGCTGCAATTACATCTGACGCTGCAACCTTATTCTTGATGAAGGTGCCACGGAACCCCGAACCGACTCCACTGGCCTCATCAGTCGACTCGTCTGCGCGCGGTGGATTTGGCGGCGTTGGCCAATCAATGACAGGTGGTGCAGGCGGTGTAGCAACCGGGGGTACATCTATATTGACGCTGACCGGTGCTGATATTCAGCCAGACAGTCCCCGCTTTTCTGTAGATCTTTTTGCAAATTCAGAAGCTGTGGGCGGCATTGGTGGAACCGGCAATGCAAGCGACGGCGGCGCAGGTGGCTCAGCGACAGGCGGCGCGGCGGCCATCAACCTGATTAACAATCACATTGATTTTAACAGCGTAGCACTGAGTACGCGCGGATCAGGGGGCAGTGGCGGCGGGGCGAATACAGGTTATGGCGCGCTTCCAACCGGCGGCTCGGGTGGAAACGCAAGCGGTGGTGCAGCATCTGTCACCATCATGGCCCCCGCAACAAATATGATCGCAACAAATATTGCCAATCTTGCAATTGCGGCAGAAGCTGTTGGCGGAAGCGGTGGTGTTGGCGGCAATGGCGGTGCAGGCGGCAGCGCACTCAACTCAGGCTCAGCAACATTTACCCATACGGCCGGCGCAGTGACGATTCCGGTCGCCATATTAACGACGAACAGCTTTGGCGGAAATGGCGGAATTGGCCTTGGTGGCAATGGTGGCCTTGGCGGGAACAGCGCAGGAGGGCGCGCACGGCTAGCGGCTAGCGGTGCCACAACAAATCTAACCGCCAATATTGCAGGTGTCAGTGCAGTTGCACGCGGAGGTTTTGGTGGCGATGCGCAGGCTAATTCCAATACAAGCGGCGGCAATGCAGGGAATGCAACCGGCGGAACAGCTGAAATTTTGGCACAAGTCGGGGCAGCTTTGTCGCTCGGCTTCACCGCATCAACAGACGCTTCCGCATTTGGCGGACGTGCCGGCATTGGGTTATTTGGCGGTGGTTCAGGTGGCAACGCAATTGGCGGCACAGGCCGTATCGATGGCACGAATGCCCTCCTGAATGCGGCGCTTGTCAACATATCGAGCGATGCGACAGGCGGCGATGGTGGCCAAGCAGGCTATGGTGGTCTGCCCCCAATATCGGTTACGGGAGGCAATGGCGGCACCGGTGCTGGCGGCGTATCCATGCTTGCGAACGCGCGGTTTGCGTCAAGCGATAGCGCCGCGAATGTCACGGCAAACGGCAACGGAGGCAACGGAGGCCGTGGCCCAAGTGGTGGGAGCGGAGGCAACGGCGTAGGCGGCGCAGCGAGCTTCTTAAGCGCTGCCGGTGCGACAACAGAAATGGGATCGTTAGGCCTTACGGCGCGTGCTAACGGTGGAGCCGGTGGCTCTGCAAATGATGGTGCACTTGCAGCGATGACGGTTGCTGAAGCGGCGGGCGGAGCCGGCGGAGCTGGAGGCAACGGGAGTGCAGGCAATGCCAGCCTGACCTCGGATGCTACAGCAACGAGCCTCATTGTAGGACAACTGATCATCGATACGGCCGGAATAGCAGGCAGCGGCAGCAACGGCGGCGCTGGCGGCGTGACGTTCGACGGCGTAGCTGGCAATGGTGGCAACGGCGGCCCTGCAGGCAACGCAACCGGTGGCATGAGTATTGTTACGATCAGTGGCGGTTCGGCACAATTCAATGCAGCCCAAGGCGTCGGCCCGGCGATAATCTTCTCGGGCGGTTTTGGTGCCTCTGGAGGGCTTGGCGGCGCTGGCGGACAGACCGCAAGTGGGAACGGGGTTGCTGGCAATAACGGCGTAAAAGGGCTTGCGCGAGGTGGTTCTGGAAGCATTTTGGTTTCGTCTGCACAACTCAGTGCACCCAATATACGTTTTGATAGTGATGCACGCGGGCCTGGCGATGTTAGCGGCGGCAATGCTGCGTTCAACCTGATAAATGGTGCAACTTATGCCGGAAACTCGCTCCTTTTAACGGCCAACGCAATTGTCGAAAACATTCAACACGATAGTGCCAATAGAGTTACAGCGTCGGTTGTCAGTGCGAATACCGTGACTCCGCTTACAGCAACGGCCATCGGGGGAACGGCTTCGGTAAGCGTCAATAATGCCACGGCTTTGGTTACCCAAACGCTTGAGATTTCAGCCAATGCCGAAGCACAACTTGGCACCGCGCAAGGTGGCACAGCAAATATTTTTGCCACGGGTGGAACGCTTACGACGCCGTCAACAATAGCAACGGCCAATGGCAGCAGTTTCGTCGCTGGAGCAGAAATTGGCGGACGTGGCGGTATCATCGATATTCGCTCCACAAGAGCCATGAACGGAACGGCGGGAGTGCTTAATCTTGGCGCTGCAGGCCTACAAGCCAGCGGCTTTTCTACGCTTGTTGATAACCCAGAAGCCGCCACGAGCTCTGCCGCCGGCAAGATTAGCATTGCGGCAAATGGCGGTCAGACAACGGCTGTCAATTTTACAACACTTTCAGCGCAGACGCTTGGCCGCAACACGTCCGGCTTCAACCCCAATAATGGCATTTTCCTGAATGTTGATCAGGGAAGCATTCTTGCCACTAATGCTGTTACGCTTCTTTCCGATGAAAATATCGGCGTTGCAGCGGTCGGCACCGGCAATTTGTTTGTCGGAAATGATCTGAATGCAGAGGCACTCAACACGATAACCATCAGCCACAGCGGGCGTGCATCAATCGCCAACACGATCTTTGCAGCGAATGCAAATTTTGTTGCGGGCACAGATTTTAATGCCGTGCCGGGCAGCCGCATTCGTTCAGACATTGATCTTACCATCATGTCGCGCATGGCCGGAGTCAGCGCTGGCGACCTTGTCGCTGGCGATGATATTGCCGTCATATCCAACGGAACCGTCAATGTCGCCGGACTTGCACTCACGACGGGCATTACTGCGATGGGTAGCGAGAGTAATGTTTCGATTGTCACGCCGGGTGATGCAACCGTCAACATGATTGATGCGTTCGGCAATTTCAGCGTCGAGAGCGCAAGCCTGTTTGCAAGTAGCAACATCATGGCGGGCGAGGACGTCAATCTTCTGACCACTGGCCCAATAACGACGCAAGCAATAAGCGCTGGTGACGATGTTCTGATGACAACTAATAGCGGCAATATTGCGGTCCTCTCGGCAACGGCGCGCGGCACGGGGCCGGACGATGGGATGGGCGATGCCGACGTTATCCTCCGTTCGACCAGCGGCGCGATCACGCTTGGCGCAGCGCGCTCGAATGACGAAATCATTCTAAAGTCTGGTGGCAATATTGCGGCCTCCAATCTAACAACCACCGGCCTTGGCCTTGATCCGGCTGCCAATCGCAGCAACATCATTATCGATTCAGGCGCTGCCGTTTCGATTGACACCATCAATGCACAAACGAGCCTTGCCGTGCGCGGTACGAGCGTTACCGGTACCAACCTGATCGCAGGCGAGGACATTGCGCTTTTGGCGAGCGGCAATATTTCTGTCGCGGCAGCGCTTTCCGCTGATGATTTCTCGGCGGCGTCGAGCAGCGGCAATATCACGCTCACTGGCATCGCGACCAATGCCGCTGGTGCCGATGATCGCACAGCCAATTTCGGCTATGGCGAGATCGGTTTCTTGGCGACGTCTGCCAACGGCAGCCGGATAGACGCCAGCACAGGATATGGGAACATCAGTCTCGATATGCTCAATTCGGCAGGTGCAACAGCCCTGATGGCAGGCGGGAGTGTCACGGGGGGGGCATCGACGGCGGGCGGCTTGCTTTCGG
>JBBTEI010000006.1:0-10166 GCA_038042405.1 Pseudomonadota bacterium | reverse complement strand
CGCTCGCAGGGCTGCTTTTGCTACCACTCGCGATACCGCTGCTGATTTTCGGGGCCGGGGCACTTGAGCCAGCCGGCGCGAGCGCGTTCAAACTGATCGCGGCCTGCTCAATGTTTCTGCTTGCGGTTGAACCATTTGCAGTGGGTGCTGCGATTCGGGCAATGCGGGAATAGCGTCTACCGCGACCACCGCGCGAAAATTGCAGTTGGCAGGATCAGCCCGCGCGTTTCCTCTCGCACGCCAAGTTCGCCGCATTCGACGATGCCGCCAAGATCAGCAAATTGCTGGCACACAAGTTCGCCAATTGCGAGCGCCGACATCCGCACGGCGTAAACCGTAAGGAACAGGAATTTCGAGTCTGCATCAAGCAGTTTACGGCAATCGGCAATCAGCGCTGGTAAATGCTCCTCAAGTCGCCACACTTCGCCCTCCGGCCCGCGTCCGAATTTGGGGGGGTCAAGGATAATGCCGTCATAACGCTTCCCGCGCCGCACCTCACGCGCGGCAAATTTGGCCGCGTCATCAACAATCCAGCGGATTGGCGCATCCTGAAGGTTTGAGAGCGCGGCATTAGTGCGCGCCTGATCGACCGATTTTTTTGAGGCATCTACATGGGTGACCGCCGCACCCTTGGCCGCCAGCGCAAGGCTGCCAACACCTGTATAGCCAAACAGATTAAGCGCGTTTATTGGCTTTTTCCCGCGCATCCACTGCCACACCGGCGCCATGTCGGGGAAGTAGCCGAGATGGCGAAAGGGTGTTGGCCGACTATTAAAGGTCAACTCTTCCCACTCACTTGACCAACCATGCTGAGGCAGCTTGGTCTGATGATGCCACTGGCCGCCGCCATCCTCGTCCGAACCGGGAATGAATTCACCGTCGGCAGCCCATGTTTCGAGCGCGGGCATCCATAGCGCTTGCGGCTCGGGCCGAATGAAGCGGTAGTCACCATAACGTTCAAATTTGCGGCCAGCGCCGCAATCGATCAGGCCATAATCAGACCACGGGTCACCGACTAGCGTGATTGGTGTCATGCGACCACGCGCGTGCCACGCTCAGCAACATACGCCTTGATTGCATCTGGCGTTGCGGGGAGCACATCAAATTGTTCCGCACGGTCAAATAATCCGCCAATCCGTGAGGGCAATGACGGGCGAACCCCGGTCGCACGCTCAACTGCATCGGGAAATTTGGCAGGGTGCGCGGTCGCAAGCGTTACAACAGGTATGTCTGTGGGGATATCAGCCACGCGCGCAGCAGCGAGCCCAATCGCGCTGTGCGGATCAATTACCTGCCCCGCTTTCTCCTGTGCCCAGCGCATAGCCATTGCCATGGCGTCACTGTCAACGCGCGCACTTGCAAACAAGGGCTTAGCGGCACCAATCATGTTGCCCGGGATCGTCATCGCATGCTCAGCCTCAAACCCCTGCATCATGGAGGAAATCGCCGCGCCGTCACAGCCTGAAAGGTCAAACAGCAATCGTTCAAAATTGGAACTGACCTGAATATCCATGCTCGGCGTTGCTGTTGGGGTAACAGTGCCGGTTGAATAATCGCCATTGGTGAGCGCGCGGTGGAGTATGTCATTGACGTTGGTGGCAACAATTAGCTTCGCCACCGGCAGCCCCATTTTTGCAGCAACATAGCCCGCAAAAACGTCACCGAAATTTCCGGTTGGCACCGCAAACGCTACAGGCCGTTCGGGCGCACCAAGACGGGCGGCGGAGTAGAAGTAGTAGACGACCTGCGCCATCAGCCGCGCCCAGTTGATCGAATTGACTGCCGAAAGATTGTAGGCGCATGAAAATGCTGGATCATTAAACAGCACCTTCACGATGGCTTGCGCATCATCAAAACTGCCTTCAACCGCGATGTTATAGACATTCGGCGCACGAACCGTCGTCATCTGGCGACGCTGCACATCAGAGACGCGCCCCTGCGGATGGAGCATAAAAACATCAATCTTCGCGCGACCCGCAACGGCATCAATTGCAGCGGAACCCGTGTCGCCCGAAGTCGCGCCGATAATAGTCAAATGCGTATCCCGACTGCTCAGGAATTTTTCAAACAGCAATCCTAACAACTGGAGCGCAACATCCTTGAACGCCAGCGTTGGCCCGTGAAACAATTCAAGCAGCCAGTGCTGTGCGTCAAGCTGCACCAGCGGCGTGACGGCCGAGTGCGAAAAGCGCCCGTAGGCTTGGTTGCACAGCGCGCGCAATTCATCTTCGCTTAACGCCTCTGCAACAAAGGGCCGCATCACGGCCACAGCAGTTTCGACATAGGATTTGCCGCGCAACGCCCCAATCTCTGAAGCGCTAAACTGTGGCCAGACCTGCGGCACATAAAGCCCGCCGTCCGACGCCAGCCCAGCGAGCGTGGCACCCTCAAAATCAAGCGTCGATGCGCTTCCCCTAGTGCTGATATAGTGCATGGGGATGCCCGTTAGCCCGGTGAAGACATAAGGACAAGATTAAGCCGCATTGCGCAGCGTCGATCCCCCGGCAGGCCCGCACAAACTTCATCAGCCAATATGGTGGCAAGTCGCTGATCAAGATCAGCTGCCGCCAAAGTCCCAAAACCAAGCCGCTGGTAATAAGGCTCATTCCAAGGCACGTCACGAAAGGTAGTAAGGGTTAGTGCAAACAAGCCCAGCTCATTTGCAGCGGCAATCGCAGACTGAATCAGCCTGCGTCCGATGCCTCTACCCATGACACTAGCAAGAACTGAGACTTCACGAATATGGAGGATGTCTAATGTGCGTTCAGCGCTTAAAAATCCAACAGGTGCCCCCTCTTCACACGCCACCCAAGCTGATTTCGCTAGAATCGCAGGGAGATGCTGGTCAACCGTCATGACATGATCATCGGCGATCCATTCCAATCCTACTATCTCGCGAAAAAGATGGCCTGCGGATCGTTCAATATCTGGGAGCAGTGATGCGTCTTCTGGCGTTGCCACCCGGATCAGCACACTCATTTACGCTGCCGTCGCCACAACGCCAAGCCGTAGATTCCAAGCGCGATCCCCGCGAACAGGAACCACTGCACTGCATAGGCGAGATGATTGTTGGGGACACCTTCAAGCGAAGGGGGCGCGCTTGGTTGCAGGCCACCACCTCCACGCGTCGCCACGAGCAACAATGGCTGCTGCGCTTTATCGGCCACACTGCGTTCGATGACGCTGCGTTGATCAGGCATTGGCCCGATAACGCCGTCAACCGCGCCACCCTTCCATTTAGATCTAACCTCAAAGCCGACTGACCAGCCAATGTCAACCGTGAAACCCGGTCCTTCCGCGCCGGTTCGGCAGGCAACCAAATGCCGCCAGCCGCGTTCGCCTTTTAGATTATAGCCCGCCGCAATCGTCTCACGCACCGGCTCTAGGCAAAACGCGCTGGCACGGCGGAACAGCAATTCGTCCCCCATCGGGATTGCCGGAAACGCGATTGATGGGCGAGACTGGTTCGCGGCAAATTGCGCAATCAGCGCTTCTTTCTGCCCTCGCCTGTCAAGCTGCCAGACGCCAAGCGCAATCATCGTTGCAACGGCCAACCCAACAATCACCGTGGCGACAAGAGGTAACCGTTTCATTCGACGAGACGTCCTTCGCGCGCGCGGTTGCGATATTCAAGCACGAGCAAAGCGCCTTTGGCGATCCTTAGCATGCCGACGACCAGAGCTGCTGTGACTGGTATCCAGAGCAAAATATGAACCCAGAACGGCGGGCCGAACTTCAGCTCGACCGTAATCGCCGCAATCGTCACAATCGCGCCCACGATCATGATCAGGAACGCCGCCGGGCCATCCCCAACATTGAATTGATCATAGCGAAGCCCGCAAGACTTACACTGCGAAGCAAAGCGTATCGTTCCGGCAAATAATCCACGAGCGCCGCAACGCGGACACAGCCCCCTGATCGCAGCCTGCGTGGTTTCAGGGGCCTGATATGTCATTAACCGTGGATCGGCGCGCCCCAGCCGCCCCAGACATAGATGACGACAAACAGGAACAGCCAAACAACATCGACAAAATGCCAATACCATGCAGCGGCTTCAAAACCGAAATGCTGGCGTGGGGTAAAATCCCCTTTGTAAGCGCGCACCAAGCAGACGATCAGGAAGATCGTGCCGATGAGTACGTGGAAGCCGTGGAAGCCGGTCGCCATAAAAAAGCTTGAGCTATAGTTTAGGCCTTTGAAAGCGAAGGGCGCATGCGCATATTCATAAGCCTGAATCGTGGTGAAGATAGCGCCGAGAATGATCGTCGCCCATAGGCCTTTCTTAAGTCCCTCACGGTCACCGTTTATCAACGCATGATGCGCCCATGTGACGGTTGTACCAGAACAAAGCAGTATCAGCGTGTTAAGGAGCGGAAATGCAAATGGATCAATGATTTCAAGTCCTTTTGGTGGCCACTGCGCAAGCGTATCCGTGAGGATCTCAACCTGCCCCTCAACCACGGCAAGCGGCACAGGAAAGAGCGAGAAATCAAACCATGCCCAGAACCAACCGACAAAAAACATAACTTCTGAAGCAATAATCAGGATCATTCCGTAGCGCAGATGGAGCGAAACAACGGGCGTATGATCGCCTGCATGTGCTTCACGCACAACGTCACGCCACCAGAAATATGCGGTCGCAAGCACAGCCGCAACGCCAGCATAGAATATCGCGCCACCACCAGGCTGTTCGTGCATCCACATGATTCCGCCGGCAGCCATTGTCAGCGCAGCAAATGCTCCCAAAATTGGCCAAGGGCTTGGCGGTAAAATATGATAGTCGTGGGTTTTGGCACCGGCCATGATCGTTGCTTCCTTCTGATATCGTCCGTACTTTACCGATCAATTAGCTCGGCTTGTCGGCTTCGTCCACTGTATGAAATGTGTAGCTTAGCGTAATTTCCTGCACGCTTTTTGCGTCAGCATCGGTGATAATGCCCGGATCGACATAATAGATGACGGGCATTCGAATTTCCTGGCCCGGCAAAAGCGTCTGCTCGGTAAAACAAAAGCACTGGATTTTGTTAAAATATTGACCGGCTTGCGTTGGCGTCACATTATAGGAAGCACGACCGGTAATTGGTTTGTCTGAAAGGTTTTTGGCTCTGAAAAAGGCGATTTCGCGCTCACCAATCGTCACTTTTTCAACGGTACGTTCGGGCGCAAATTTCCAAGGCAAATCATTGGCATGGTTGGCATCAAAGCGGATCGACATGATCTTTCCCGCAATCCCCTGCCCCGGCGCGATATCACCATCAACGCGCTGAATCGTGCCGCCAAATCCGGTCGCTTCACAAAAAAGCTTATAAAGCGGAACGGCGGCATAACCGACGCCAACCATGGTACCCGCCATCGTGAAGGCCAATATGCCCGTGCGCAACACACTCATGATGCAGCAACACCAATTTTGACGAGGCTAATCGCAAAAATCAACACAGCGAAAGCAATCAACAGTAGGCCAGTTACGCGTGAACGCGAACGCTGCTTCAGGCGGGATTCTTCATCGGTCATACAATCAGGAGCCGATCAACAGCGAGCGCACCAAACAGCACGAACAGATAGACAATCGAATAAGCGAACAGGCGTTTTTCGGGCTTCATTACGTCGCCCTCGCCTGTTTTACGGAAACCAACAAGAGCGGCCAGCGCGAGGAAAAGCATTGACCCGCCCGTTGCAACAACCCCGTAAACATCGCCGGTGAGCTCAAGTGGCCATGGCAATATAGCAACAGCGACCATTGGCAATGTGTAGAGGAATATCTGGTGACGCGTCGTCCGCTCACCCGCGACAACCGGGAGCATCGGCACACCGGCAGCGGCATAATCGGCCTTCATAAACAGCGCGAGGGCCCAAAAATGCGGCGGCGTCCAGAGGAAAATCAGTCCAAACAGCAGCATTGGCAAGGTCGAAATATCGCCCGTCACTGCAACCCAACCGATCAGTGGCGGGAAAGCGCCAGCAGCACCACCAATCACAATATTCTGTGGTGTCCGCCGCTTGAGCCAAACGGTATAAATGAGAACATAGAAGATAATCGAAACAGCAAGGATGCTTGCGGCAAACCAATTCGTCGCAAAGCCCATCAGCAAAACCGAGAAAGCCCCGATGCCAACGCCAAAATGGAGTGCACTATCGCTTTCCATCCGGCCGGCCGGAAGCGGGCGCTTTGCTGTGCGCTTCATGATCGCGTCGATATCAGCTTCATACCACTGATTGAGCGCACCTGCCGCACCTGCTGCAAGCGCGATACACAGGACAGCGGTAAACCCAAGCACTGGATGGATACCCCCAGGAGCGGCAACCAATCCGCATAGCCCGGTGTAAACGACAAGCCGCACCACGCCCGGCTTCATCAGCGCGAGAAAATCACGCCAGTCCGCAGAAATTGCGGCTGGAGCTAGGTCTGATGCGGCATTTGCCATCAGCTTATTTTCGGCAATGTCTCAAACTGGTGATGCGGCGGTGGGCTTGAAAGTGTCCACTCCAGCGTCGTCGCACCTTCACCCCAGGGATTCGATTCAGCTTTCTTACCTGCGAGCATCGACCAAGCAAGGTTGACGAAGAAAATCACCATCCCCGCCGCCATCACGGCATAACCATAAGACGACACTTGGTTCCAATAGGTGAACGCCTCTGGATAATCAGGCACACGGCGCGGCATCCCCTGAAGCCCGAGGAAATGTTGCGGGAAGAAGATGATGTTCACACCGATGAAGAACACCCAGAAATGAAGCTGTCCAAGCAGTTCATTATATTCCTTGCCGGTCATCTTCGAGAACCAGTAATAGAAGCCAGCGAACAGGCCAAACACCGCGCCCAGCGAAAGCACATAGTGGAAGTGGGCGACGACATAATATGTGTCGTGCATGTAGTTATCGATGCCGCCGTTGGCGAGGAGAACCCCGGTTACGCCACCAATGGTGAACATGAAGATGAAACCGAGCGACCACAGCATTGGTGTTTTGAAGCTGATCGAGCCACCCCACATCGTTGCGATCCACGAGAAAATCTTGATGCCGGTGGGCACCGCGATCACCATCGTCGCCGCCGTGAAGTACATTTTTACGTTCACGGACATGCCCGTCGTAAACATGTGATGTGCCCAAACGATGAAGCCCACGACACCGATCGCAACCATCGCATAGGCCATCCCGAGATAGCCAAAGATCGGTTTTTTCGAAAAAGTTGAAATGATCTGGCTGACCATGCCGAATCCAGGAAGGATCATAATATACACTTCGGGATGGCCGAAAAACCAGAAAAGATGCTGATAAAGCACCGGATCACCGCCGCCTGATGCATCAAAGAAAGTTGTCCCGAAATTACGGTCGGTCAGGAGCATCGTAATCGCTGCCGCAAGCACGGGAAGCGACAACAGCAGCAAGAATGCAGTCACAAGAATCGACCAGACGAACAGCGGCATCTTGTGAAGCGTCATGCCGGGCGCGCGCATGTTGAAGATCGTGGTGATGAAATTGACAGCACCGAGAATCGACGACGCGCCCGCCAAATGCAACGAAAGAATGGCCATATCGACCGCAGGCCCCGGCGAACCGCTGGTCGAAAGCGGGGCATATGCAGTCCAACCAATCGCAGCACCAGGCCCTGAGCCACCCGAAACAAAGGTTGATCCCAGAAGCAGAATGAACGACGGCACAAGCAGCCAGAAACTGATATTGTTCATGCGTGGGAACGCCATATCAGGCGCGCCGATCATGATTGGCACAAACCAGTTGCCAAATCCGCCGATCATCGCAGGCATCACCATGAAGAACACCATGATCAAGCCGTGCGCTGTAATCAGCACATTCCACATGTGGAGCGGGTTACCATCAGCCCCTGCAAGCGATTCGAGAATTTGAATGCCCGGCGCGGCAAGCTCCGCGCGCATTGCGCCCGAAATCGCCCCACCGATAATCCCCGCGACAATCGCGAAAATCAAATAAAGCGTGCCGATATCTTTGTGATTGGTCGACATGAGCCAACGGCCCACAAATCCGGGCTTATGATCAGCATCATGATGATCATGTGCATATGCACCTTCAAAGGCATGTGCGGTTGCGATGGCTTCACTCATAATCTGACCCTCAATTCTTTGCAGCGGCAGGCATAGCTGCAGCAGCGGTATCTGGAGTGGCTGGCGCTGCAACCGCAGGCGCTTGCAAAACTGCAGCAGGACTTGCGGCTGCATCGCCGGGCATCTTGCCGCCCTTTGCCTTGATCCACTCGGCGAAATCTTCTTTTGAGACCACCTCTACGCCAATCGGCATATAGCCGTGCTTATCGCCGCAAAGCTCTGAACATTGTCCGTAATATACGCCCGTTTTGGTAACGGTGAAGCTGGTTTCATTCGTGCGGCCCGGCACTGCATCCAATTTGATCCAGAAGGCTGGAAGCGCCCATGCATGAATTACGTCATTCGCGGTCGTCAGCAGTTTGATCGGGGTATTCACCGGAAGAACAACACGGTTGTCAACCGCAAGCTGCACCGGCTCCTTGCGTTTGCGCGCCTCTTCGTCAGGCAACATATTCGCAGTCAGCTCAACCCCATGATCGGGATATTCATAAGACCAATACCACTGATTGCCGATCGCCTTCAGCGTGATCGCATTGGCTGGCGCTGGTGTGAACTGGTTCGCCAAAAGCTTGATTGAAGGAATCGCAATCCCAACCAAAATCAGCACAGGAACGAGCGTCCAAACGACTTCAATAAAGGTATTGTGTGTCGTTTTTGAAGGGATTGGATTCGCCTTGCGCCGGAAAAAAGCTACCACCCAAAGCATCAGGCCAAGCACAAAAAACGAAATCACGACCATCATCGGCATCAATATATAATCGTGCATCCACAGACCATATTCGCCGTCTTCGGTAACTTGCGGCTGAATGGTATAGCCGCCCGGAATAGGTTGGCCGATACCGTCAACCGGCGCGGATGTGCCAATCGTCGTTACAGGTGCTGCAGACGGCGCCTCAGCAGTTTTCTCGGCAACAGGTGCTACCACTGGGGCAACAACAGGCGCTGGGGCTTGAGTTACAACCGGTGTCTGTGCAAAACTGCTTTGTGTTGCGAACAACATGCCGAACGCGGCAACAGCGGACATCAACGTCTTCATATTTGATTCCATACCCTTATGAACCAGAGAATCGCAGGTTTTATGACCCGAACGACCCCTGCCCCCCATAAACTTAGCGCGGCCTATACGCTGCCACTTCGCTAGGCTCAAGCACAACAAGCTACTTTTTTAGACCGCTTGTCCGAATGCCGCTACCCCTTTATGCGAGAAGCGCAATTGCGGGTTTTTTTGGATAAGATTGTGAACGAAACAGCAGTACTAGATGAATTTAGGGCGTCTAAGGCGCTGCTTGAGGGGCACTATATCCTCTCATCCGGTTTACACAGTGCGCGTTATCTCCAATGCGCGAGGGTTCTCGCTAATCCCGCGCGTGCAGAGCGACTCGCAAAAGCCGTAGCTGCAAACATACCCGAGGCGTTGCGCGCCGCGATTGAAATCGTCGTTTCGCCTGCGATGGGTGGCATTATCATCGGGCATGAAATGGGCCGGGCGCTGGGGCTCGATGCACTGTTTCTTGAGCGACCAGATGGAGTTTTTGGCCTACGACGCGGATTTGCGGTTTCGCCAGGCCAGAAGGTGCTGATGATGGAGGATGTTGTCACCACCGGACTTTCATCACGCGAAGCCATCAAAGCGATTGAGGCTGAAGGCGGCGTAGTGATCGCCGCAGCCGCACTCGTCGACCGCTCAAATGGTTCGGTCGATCTTGGGGTTCCCTTTTTCCCGCTGATCGGGCTTGATGTCCCGACTTATGAAGCCAACGCTCTTCCTGCTGAACTTGCGCGCCTTCCGGCTGTGAAACCGGGGAGTCGGAAAGAAGCGTGAGCCAACCGATCGCCTTTAGCATTCTTATGATCGTAGCACCTATTGCTGGAATTTGCCAGCAGGCCCGGAAATGATGACCCACGCTTTACGCCTCGGTGTCAATATCGATCATGTCGCCACAATCCGCAACGCACGCGGCGGCGCGCATCCCGATCCGATGCGCGCAGTAGAAGTGGTGGAAGCGGCCGGCGGCAACGGGATCACGGTTCACCTGCGTGAAGACCGCCGTCATATCCGTGATAGCGACCTCAGCGCACTGATGGCTTC
>JBBTEI010000005.1:0-56176 GCA_038042405.1 Pseudomonadota bacterium | reverse complement strand
TGCCGCATCTGCCGAAGGTGACTATCTCGCCCGACAATCCTTGCCAAAGGGGCGCTGGAAGGTGGCTCTGATTCTGAAGCGTGATGCAGATACGCTCAAATTGTTCGAACCAGTGCAATGAAAGTCGAACCTGCCCTCACCGCGCCGGAAGCCTTGCCGCGAAGCGATTTCTCAGTACCGGGGATGCGCTGCGCGGGGTGCATTTCAAAGATTGAAACCGGCCTCGCGCTTCAGCCCGGTATAGTTGCGGCACGGGTCAATTTTACCGCCAAGCGCGTGTCGATCTCTCATCTGCCTGAAATGGCCAAGCCTGATCTCATGGCAGCCTTTGCAGCGATTGGGTTTGAAGCAGTAGCGCTAGACGGCGCGCTTGGCGCGGGCACATCGGATGATAGCCATGCTCTTGTAAAGGCGATGGCGGTCGCTGGCTTTGCAATGATGAACATCATGCTGCTCTCGGTCTCGGTCTGGTCAGGAGCTACGGGCGTTACGCGCGATATGTTCCACTGGCTATCAGCAATGATCGCTTTGCCCACAGTCGCCTATGCCGGACGACCGTTTTTCAAATCGGCGTGGCTGGCGCTGAGCCACAAGCGCACCAACATGGATGTGCCAATCTCGATCGGCGTGATCCTCGCGTCTGCCCTCAGCCTGTTTGAAACGATCACCCACGGCCCGCACGCCTATTTCGACGGTGCGGTGATGCTGCTCTTTTTCCTCCTCACGGGCCGATGGCTTGATAGTGTGATGCGAGACCGCGCGCGCGACGGGGTAACCGCACTTCTAAGAAACACTGCACCCGGTGCGCTTGTTATCGGTGAAGATGACCGGACATCATGGTGCGACGCCAAGGCGTTGACACTAGGTATGATCATGATTGTTGCGGCGGGCGAACGCTTGGCAGCGGACGGCATCATCACCCACGGCCAGAGCAGTTTTGATCTCTCGCTGCTTACCGGGGAAAGCGCGCCACAACAGGTAGGTGCTGACAGTCTCGTTCATGCCGGAACACTCAACATGGATGCGCCAGTGCATGTCCGGGTGACAGCGGCAGGCGCGGAGACTGCAATCGCAGATATTGCGAGATTGATGGAGCAAGCCAGCCAAAGCAAATCACGCTATGTCCGAATTGCTGACCGCGCGGCGCGCTATTACGCGCCTGCGGTTCACACGATGGCCCTGCTTAGCTTTGCCGGATGGATGGTTGCCGGCGCTGGCTGGCACCAGAGCCTGCTGATTGCGGTTGCAGTCCTCATCATCACCTGCCCTTGTGCGCTTGGTCTTGCTGTTCCCGCAGCTCAGATTGTCGTTGCCGGTGCGTTGATGCGCGCAGGCGTTTTGGTGAAAGACGGTTCAGCACTTGAGCGCTTGGCCGAGGTTGATTTCGCGCTGTTCGATAAAACCGGCACGCTAACACTCGGGCGACCAGAACCCACGAACCTAGGGGAAGCGACCGGCGATCAGAAAGCGGTCATGCTTGCGCTCGCGCGGGCCAGTCGTCATCCGTTGAGCGAAGCGTTGCGTCGCTCGCTTGAGCGGGAGTCGGTCAAAGCCGCAGTCGTTACGGATGTATCCGAAACCCCCGGCACAGGCGTCAGCGGCATATTCGAAGGAAAGCGCGTCGCGCTTGAACGCTCCGATCTTGCAAGTGCCTCAGGCGCGCTTTCGACCACGTTGACGGTAGCTGATGCTGGCCCGTTCCAAATCCTTTTTGCTGACACGCTTCGGCCGATGGCGAGAGACACAGTCGACGGGCTGGCAAAGCTTGGCATAGCCTCATCGATCCTGTCGGGCGATTGTGCCACCGCCGTTGCGCCCGTCACGCGCGCATTGGGCATCACTGCCCAAACATCGATGCTACCGCAGGACAAACTTGATGCCGTCGCGCGCCAAACCAGATTAGGTCATAAAGTCCTGATGATCGGCGACGGCCTCAACGACGGCCCTGCGCTTGCCGCCGGTCACGCGTCAATCGCACCTGCCTCGGCGAGCGATGCGGGCCAAAATGCCGCTGACATTGTGTTTTTGGGCGATAGCCTTGCGCCTGTCACCACCGCAATCCGCGCCGCTCGCGCCACACAACAGATCGTCCGGCAGAATTTCATCCTTGCTATCGGCTACAACCTAATCGCGGTTCCACTTGCGGTGATGGGGATGGTGACGCCGCTAATCGCCGCGCTCGCCATGTCGGGTTCGTCGCTGATCGTTGTTACCAATGCGCTGCGGCTTCGCGGGGCTGCGAAGTGAACGGGGTTGCCATCCTGATCCCGATTGCGCTTGGCCTTGGCCTGCTTGGGCTTGCGGCTTTTTTTTGGTCAATCCGGCATGGGCAGTTCGATGATCCCGATGGCTCGGCACTCCGCATATTGAATGAAGATGATCGGCCAATTCCGTGAAGCGGGACTATCCCGCCTGGGTTATCATTGTTATCGTTCTGGCGCTGGTTTTACCCGCTGCCTCGGCCTATCCGCAAACCATTGCGATGATGATGTGCAGCGGCGAGGCGCGCACTATTAGGCTTAACCAAGACCCGTCTGAACCAGACCATGACAAGGGTCGGGGTTGTTGCAAGAAGGCCTGTCACGCCGCCAATGACCGGCGCAAACGCGGCAGTAGCGCGATGCTTTCCTGCTGCTAAGCCTTGGTCACACCTGTTCAATGTGCCACGAGCAGCGGAATCGTTGAGGTGGCGAGCAAATCACGCGTCACGCCGCCAAGCAATGTTTCGCGCAGGCGCGAATGGCCATAGGCCCCCATTATCAGGCAATTTGCCTGCTTGCTGACCGCAAAATCATGCAGCACTTGTGCCGCAGTGCTATTCGAACCAACAAGTTCATGCAGATCAGACGAAATTCCGTGGCGCGAAAGATAGGCGTTTGCCGCCGTTTGCGGAAAAACCTCACCATCGCTACCCACCGACGCGAGATGAACCGATGACGCCATTTTCAAAAATGGCATTGCTCCACGTATCGCATGAGCCGCTTCGGGCGAGGCATTCCAACCAATAACGGCGTCACCGCCCATTTGCAGTTGGCCAACCCCCTTCGGCACAACGAGCACAGCGCAGGCCGAATGAACCGTAACATCGTTGACGATAGGCAGCGGCTTGCCCAGCCCCTTGTCGGCATCGCAGTGCTGGCTTACCACCACCAGATCAGACAATGCCGAAGCGGCGACGATGCCGCTAGCTACGTCGCCGTCAGCAGACAGCCAATCCCACTTGACATCTTCATGTACCAGCCGGGCCTCGATCCGGCTGCGAAGCTCTGTTTCGATCTCATGCAAGCCTTCAAGAATGGCACCTTGAGCCCCCATGCCGCCAAACGGATCAAAGGCGATATAGGCATTATACGGCGTCACATACAGACAGGTGAGGTGCGCACCAAAGGCGCGGCACAAGTCAAGCGCAACCTGAAGGCGTGTGTCGACCGCATCATCATTGGATGCGTGGAACAAAATGGATTTCATGATTGTTTCACCTTCATCAGCTCTCGCGATTTGGCGATTCTAGGTCAGATCGTTTGGCTGTCTTTGATGTATCGCAAAGCATTTTGGGATTCGCGCGGATATCCCGGCCAATATCATAATAAAGAGGATAGTTTTTCGATGACGCACACGCCTCACGACCTTCACGCTGAATTTCCTGACGCTACAGTTGCCCTCCACAATCTGAAGTTGGGCAATGCGCGCTTCAACCAATGCGCCGACGTTTATCATGATCTAAACCGAGAGATTCACCGAATCGAATCCGGGTTCGACGCGGCCTCTGATGATCGAATCGAGGAACTCAGAAAGAAGCGGCTGGCATTACTGGATGAAATTTCCGGCATGATCGCCAAGGCTCAACCGGAATGCGCGAAATGAGCGGAAACGCAGCTACCCGCAACACATTGAGCAGCAAGTTAAGCCAACTTGAAGAACGTGCCGCGCGGATCAAAGCCGACATATCCGAACCGATGAGTGCAGACTTTGAAGAGCAGGCTGTCGAGGCCGAGGATGATGAAGCGCTTATAGGGGAAAACACCGTCGCGATGGAGAAAATCGGGGCGGTGCGTGCGGCAATCCGGCGGGTTGATGAAGGGCGATACGGCATATGCATAATGTGCGGGGAGGCAATCTCGCCAGAACGGCTGGCGGCGATCCCCGAAGCGGGAGAGTGCATTGATTGCGCCAAAGGGATGGCCGCTTGAATCAATGCTAGTGCAATTCGCAGTCGCGACGGTGATGGTGCTCATCACCGTGATAATGCACGGGCTAGGGCTGGCCTTGCTTGGCCGCGTTATGCAGGGCGAAGTGAAACAGGAACGCGAACATCATGTGCCCACCTTGTCGGTTCGCGGTCTTGGTTTCACGCTGGCGCTCGTTATTGCGCTTGTCGGTCTGCATGGGCTCGAAATTTGGAGCTATGCGTTTCTTTATGAAATCATCGGCGCGGTCGCTGACCTCGAAACGGCGGTTTATTTCTCCACCATCAGCTATGCAGGCATCGGATTTGATGACCGCTATATCGAACCATCATGGCGCCTCGTATCGGCCGTTGAGGGCATCAACGGCCTTCTCCTGCTCGGCTGGTCAACCGCATTCTTCGTGACCATGGTCGCAAGGTTGGGCCGACCAGAATAGCTTGGCTGGCTGGCGTTTATTTTCCGCGTACCTGCGCAATTGCATCGCGCCCGAACTTGCCAATCAGTTCGCCAATCTCCTTCACTTGCGCGACCGAACGCTCGCTTTGATCGCGGACGAATTTGGTCTGGATTTTGAGAAGATCGCTTGCCGATTTGGCTTGGGCGGCGGCGCGCATTGCGGCGAACGCCTCTTTGGTGTTCGCTTCGGCGTGATCAATGACTTTACTGTTCAACGAGGTGGTGCGTTTAACCGCACGTTCGGCGGATTCGCGGATTGCCATCCCGGCCTTCTTGACTGGCTCAGCAATCTTGTCTGTGACTGTTTCCGCCTTGGTGGCTTTGGCAGTTTTTGGAGCTTCGGTTTTTTTGGTCATCAGGCTTTTCCTTTTACCGTTTTGGGTTTTGCTTTCGCCTCCTTGGCAGCACTGGCAGGTTTCGCTCCGGCTTTAGGCTTTGGTTCGGCTACTTTTGGTACGGGCTTGTTCTTCTTGGCAATACCGGCTTTCAAAGCTTCAAACGACTGACGCAGGCAATCGGCATAGAGTGCCGGATCGGGCATCATCTTGCGATCACAGGTAAATGAAATCACAATTTCATCGACATAGCTATAGATCGTATTGATCAATCCCATGCCGTCAAATACCGGGCCAAGCCCAAGCATCTTCACCAGTTTCGCACCAACAAAATAAAGCGGGATGCGCGATCCCGGAACATTGGTTGCAACACAGCTATAGACCGGGGCATGTGCGTTCGCCACGCCGAGCCGCGTATAAAGTCGCGCGCCAAGCCCGGCGAGGCCTGATGGGATTAACTGGCTATAATCGGTCAGCGTCCGCGCGCCGACAGCATTGGTCATCGCTTTTGAGTTGACCGTTTCTTTGTGTACATGTTCAAGCCGCTTGACCGGATCGGCTATGCTCGTGCCAAGGCTAACGACCATCCCTGAAACAAGATTGCCAAGCGCTTCCTTTTCGCCTTCCGCGCGTACCGAAATGGGCGCGAAGGCAGTCATATTCTCCTTGGGCAGTTCCTTCTTGTCAGACAGGTAGCCACGAAGGCCGCCTCCTATGATTGCAAGGATCACATCATTGACGGTCGCGCCGGGGATTGCTTCTTTTACGGCACGAATTTCGGCGAGCTTGAAGCTTGCCCCGTCAAACACCCGTTGTGGCGAGACTTTCTTGTTAAACCGTGTTTGCGGCGCAAGTTTTGTGCCCGCAAGTGAGATTTCTCCAGCGCTCACCTGCTTGCCAAGCCGGGCGACGCCGGGGATGGTATTCCAGAGTGTCTGGCCGAATTTGAACGGCTGCTTGATCGCGCTGATATATGTGCGTACTGCCATTTCGCCGATGCCGGGAGGGTTTTCCCCCGACCAATTATCGGGCAGTACCGGGCGCGACATGCTGGCATCAAGATCATGCACCGCCGAACTCATCTCAACACCCGACATCCCGTCAATCGCGGCGTGATGCACTTTGGAAACGAGCGCAAAGCTACCCTTGGGGATGCCCGGAATATTATCGAGCCCCTCAACAATCCAAAACTCCCACAGCGGCTTGGTCAGATCAAGCGGGCGGGCATGAAGGCGGGCAACCTGAATGCAAAGTTGCCGCCAATCGCCGGGTTTGGGCAGCGCAATGTGGCGAACATGATATTCAAGATCGAAATCGCTATCCTCAATCCAGTAAGGGTGATCGAGGTCAAATGGCACCCGCACCAGTTTCTGCCGAAAACTGCGCGCGCCGCTCAAGCGCCCTTCGATAAAGCGCAATATATCTTTGAAACGGACGGCCCCACCCGGTGCGGTCGAAGGATCATAAATTGCCACAGAGCCAATGTGCATCGGCGTTGCGGGCGTTTCAAAATAGACGAAACTGGCGTCCTGTCCCGAAAGCTGAAGCATGTTAGCCCTCTCCCTATTTTTATTCGAGGAAGGCTAGCACTGGTTTTGTGGGAAGGCGAGTCTTGCTGACAACCCTTTCCCGTTGCGGGCACCTCTCCCCCTACCGCCCCGCCTCAACCGCATCCCCTGCAATGGCTGGCCGTCCGACTTTCGCGGTCGCTACGGTCGGTACGCGCTTTTCGATCACGCCGAGCCAGACGGCTGCTTTATCCCCCACGAACACCTGCGGTTCTGAGGAATCGAGCTCGCGTTCGCTTTCCCATCCATTGATGAGGATCAGGGCTTCGCTCACAGCCTTGTCGAAACTCTGGCTTTTGCGCAGCGCGGTGTTGATCAGCGCGTCACCGAAATA
The DNA here is from genome assembly GCA_038042405.1 of Pseudomonadota bacterium. Classification (GTDB taxonomy): domain Bacteria; phylum Pseudomonadota; class Alphaproteobacteria; order Sphingomonadales; family Sphingomonadaceae; genus Aquisediminimonas. The sequence goes on along the minus strand of JBBTEI010000005.1, from coordinate 49,296 downwards.
TGTCCAGTCATTGGTTGCAGCACAGCCAAATGATGTTCGCGCGCCCGACGCGGCGGTGACGATGATGCTGGTGTCATTCTTGAGTGCGGGGACGAATACGCCTGAAAAGCAGGCCGAGATCAGCAGCATCCGCCGGTTGATGCCAAGGCCGTCCAACATCTTCGCCAATCGCTTGGGGCTGACGAGGCCGTAACCCTCCTCCCCGTCGCGGTAAACAAGCCCGACTTCGGCGGTGCCGTGGCTGGTGGCATAGAGGATCAGGACATCCTCTTTCACGTCCATTTTGGCAGCAACAGCGGCGAGCGCGGTGGCAAGGTTGGCGGGTGAGCCTTGCGGGACGAGGCTTTTTACGCCCGTGGCGAGTGTGATGCTGCGCCCGGCAGCCCCGTAACGGCGGGCGAGCACTTTGGCCGCTTCGCTGGCTTCGCGTCCGAATACCGGGTCACTGTCAAGCCCAATTGAGACGACATAGGCGTCAATCACACCGGGCCGCTGCGGCGCAAGCGCAGCGATTACTGCCGAAAGCTTTTTATGCTGATCAAGATACCATGCGGCGTCGCGCTTTTGTTCGGCCGACCAGCCATTATTCGCGGCGATTGCATTATCGTCTGCACTTTGCGCGACCGCCGAGGCCGACAGAAACAACGCCTGCGCGATGACGAAGCTGGTTAGCATTTTCCCCACGTGTGAGCCCTTTAACCTGCACGCTATCGCACCATGCTTTGGCCAAATCGTCAAGAGACGTTGCCGTAGCGGTGATATCGCGGCATGAGCGTATTGAACATCCAGATGAGAGGGACGCACTATGAAACTTGCCAGCCTTAAGGGGGGGCGCAACGGCCGTTTGGTCGTGGTGTCGGACGATCTCGCCTACTTCGCCTATGCCGGCCATATCGCAACGACGCTCCAGGACGTGCTCGACAATTGGGAGGCGCTGGCACCCCGGCTAGAGTTGCTGGCAACTGATTTGGGCCACGGTGTTATCCCGCGTGAGCGCTTTCATGAGCGCGACGCTGCATCGCCTTTGCCGCGCGCTTATCAATGGGCCGACGGGTCGGCCTATGTAAACCATGTCGCCCTTGTCCGCCAGGCGCGCGGGGCCGAGATGCCCGAAAGTTTCTGGCATGATCCGCTGATGTATCAAGGCGGGTCTGACGGCTTCCTCGGGCCGCGCGATGCAATTCCGCTCGCCGACGAAAGCTGGGGCTGTGACATGGAGGCCGAGGTGGTTGTGGTGACTGGTGATGTACCGCAGGGGATCAATCGTGATGAGGCGCTGGCGTGTGTGCGACTGGTTGGTCTTACGAACGATGTTAGCTTGCGCAATTTGATCCCCGGCGAGTTGGCCAAGGGCTTCGGATTTTTCCAGTCAAAGCCAGCAAGCGCTTTTTCACCGGTGTTTGTGACGCCCGTCAGCCTTGGTGATCGCTGGGCGGACGGAAAGCTCCACGGCGCGCTCTGCGTTGATTTCAACGGTGCTCCGCTTGGCCGTGCCGATGCGGGCATTGATATGACCTTTGATTTTGGCCAGTTGATCGCACACGCCGCCAAAACGCGCAGCCTGAGCGCTGGCACCATCATTGGCTCGGGCACCGTCTCGAATCGCGGCGCTGATGGCGGGCCGGGCAAGCCAATCAGCGAAGGCGGACTTGGCTATAGCTGCCTTGCCGAGGTACGCACGGTTGAAACGATCAATAGCGGCGCGGCGGTAACGCCGTTCATGAAGGCGGGCGATACCGTGCGGATCTGGATGGAGGATGCCAAGCACCATCCGATATTCGGAGTAATCGAACAGAGAGTTGCGGAATAGCAAAATGCGCTGGCTCACGGCCATTGTGGCTTTGGCTGCGTCAGCGGCGCAGGCCACTCCAGAAACTGATCGTGCCGCTCTCCTTGCGCTCCAAGCAACCGATTTGCGCGTAGCGAGCGTCGCACACCGGCTTTCAACCGCGAATATTGCAATTTGCCCGAACCAGACGCCGCAGCTCGGTTTTTCGCTCCACGCACTTGCGCAATATGGTGGTACATTCCGCGCAGCGGCCAAAATAACCTTTGGGCTTGGTGATGATCCGACAATTCTCGCGATTGTCCCTGGTAGTGCCGCCGAGGTAGCAGGCTTTGCGGTGGGTGATGCGCTGATTGGTGTTGGTGCAACGAGGCTGGGTAAACCAACGGCATCGGTGAAACAAAGTTATGATTTGGTTCGCGAGGCCGAAACTGCGCTTGATAACGGCCCCAAAACACGCCCGTTCAAAATTACCATAAAGCGCAGCGGCACCGAGCAGGCGATCAGCATTAACCCCAAGCCCGGCTGCGTTTCACGCGTCGTGGTGGAACCCGGCGGAAAACTCAACGCCTACGCCGACGGCACTTATGTCAAGTTGACCAGCGGCGTTGCTGAATATGCAAGTGATGATGGCGAACTCGCCGCAATCGTTGCACATGAAATGGCGCATAATATTCTAGCCCATCAGGTGCTGCTTGACGCAAATGGACGCAGCCGTGCCAACATCCTTGAAACCGAGATTGAGGCCGACACATTCAGTGTGCGGTTGCTTGCGGGCGCGGGCTATGATCCGCGTGTTGCCGCGCGATTCTGGGCACGCTTTGGCAAGAAGACTGGCGCCGGAATCTTCGCGACCGGCACCCACCTGCGCACCAAGGCACGGGTCGCTCTGCTGGAGGCGGCGGCAAAACTTTCGACGAATGAAAGCCAGTCCGCGCAATAATCTTTCAAGCCCCCGTTTACACTCAAGATTTCGCCGCTAATCTGCGCCTCGTTCAAGCCGGAATGCCGGCTATCAGTTTATGGGAGCGTTTGTAACAATGGCCAACTCACTTGACGATGCCTCGCTCGAACCGGGCGCGATCCCTTCGCCAATCCCGACCGGTGAACAATGGTTCGGGCACCCAAAACCACTTGCGCGGTTGTTTAGCACCGAGGCGATGGAGCGTTTCGGCTATTACGGAATGCGCGCGCTACTCACGCTCTATCTCGCCGAGCATTTCCTCTTCAGCGATACGACGACGACGGGGCTTTACGGCGGGTTTACAGCGCTGGTTTATCTGACGCCGCTGGTCGGCGGATTGATTGCGGACAATTATCTCGGCTCCAAACGCTCGGTCAAATTCGGCGCGATCCTGATGGCGCTTGGCTATTTCACGCTTTGTTTTGGCGGTGAAGCGGCCAAGCCGTTCGCAATGGTCGACGGCCAACGCTATGAAGTGACAGTTGAGGGCAAGGGCGACGCGCAGAAGCAGTTCGTTACCGATGCCGGACAAAAGCTCCAGATCAAGGGCAATGATGACAAAACTGTCTCGCTGCTCGGCGCAGATGGAACCGAAGTCCGCAAGGTCGCGGCGGGCGGCTTCACATCGGGCGGGGATCGTTCGGCATTTTATACGATGCTGCTGCTGATCGGCCTGTCGATGGTCACCATCGGCAACGGCTTTTTCAAACCCAATATCTCGACGATGGTCGGTTCGCTCTATGCAAATGGAGACAAGCGCCGCGATGCGGGTTTTACAATATTTTATATGGGGATCAACCTCGGTTCGCTTGGTTCGCAAATCCTGTGCCCATTCCTTGCGACGACTTATGGCTGGTGGGCGGGCTTCCTGCTGGCCGCGCTGGGTATGCTACTCTCTTGGACGCTTATCCAATTCGACGGGGGTAAGCTTAATGGCTATGGCGATCGGCCAAAGGGCGCAGACTCAAGCAAGGATTTGCTGATCTACGCCGGTGCAATCATCGCAATTCCGGTGGTTTGGTTCCTTTTTACCAATTTGATGGAATCAAAGGTGCCTGCGGCGGGGTCAGGCATCCTCGGTTATCTTGCGAGCCTTTCAATCATGGGCAAGCTGATGTTCGGCACCTTCCTGCTTGGCGTTCCCGCGATCCTCGGCTGGTCTTATAAATTTGGTTCGAAGGTCGAATTTCAGATGATGGTTGCGGCCATGATCCTGATTGTCTTCAATGTCGTCTTTTGGACGCTGTTTGAGCAGGCGGGTTCATCGCTGACGCTATTTGCTGACCGTAATACCGAACTGAGCGTTTTTGGCCTGTTCGATATCAGTGCCGGGCAAACCCAATTTTTCAACGCCTTCTTCATCGTCGCGCTTGCGCCGCTGTTCAGCATTATGTGGAATGCGATGGCAAAACGCGGGATTGAACCGGGAATACCGATCAAATTCGCAATCGCGCTGATCGGCGTTGGGCTTGGCTTCCTTGCGCTTGTTTGGGGTGCCAAATTCGCCGGGCCAGATTTCAAGGTCGGGCTATGGTGGCTTGCGCTCCTCTACCTCATCCACTCAATGGCTGAATTGTGTATCTCGCCGGTTGGGCTTTCGATGATCACCAAGCTGTCGATTGCGCGGATCGTCGGTATGATGATGGGCGTGTGGTTCCTCTCAATTTCGGTGGCGCAATATGTCGCAGGTGTTGTTGCGCAGGTCGCCAGTGTTGAAACGGTCGGTGGTCAGGTGACCAACCTCAAGGTCAGCCTTGATACCTACACCGGCGTATTTACAACGATTGGCGAGATTTCGATCGGTATCGGCATCTTGCTGTTTGTCATTTCCCCATTGATCAAGAAGTGGATGCACGGTGTTAGCTAGGTCGTTTGGATATGCGCTACTTGCGTCGGTCGCCCTGATTGCAACACAGGCCGAAGCGAAAAAGGACAAAGAGCCCGAAGCGCCGATGAAGGCTGTGACGCCGCTCAACAAAGATCCCTATCCTTCAACATACCGCGCTTACGGCGGGGTTGAAACGGTCATCACTGGCGTCACCATTTATGATGGCGAAGGGGGACGGATCGACAATGGCTCTGTGCTGTTCCGCGATGGCAAGATCGTCGAGGTCGGGGCCAAGGTTGATGCCCCCACTGGCGCGACGATCATTAATGGCACCGGAAAGTGGGTGACGCCCGGCATCATCGATGTCCACAGCCATCTCGGCGATTATCCCTCGCCCGGCGTCGATGCTAATTCGGACGGAAATGAAGTCACCGGCCCTGTGCGGCCCGAAGTATGGGCTGAACATAGCGTTTGGCCGCAAGACCCGGGCTTTTCGCGTGCACTTGCCAATGGTGGGGTGACGGCGCTCCAGATTCTCCCCGGCTCGGCCAATCTTTTTGGTGGTCGTTCGGTGACGCTCAAGAATGTTTATGCGCGCACCGTTCAGGGAATGAAATTCCCCGGCGCGCCCTACGGCCTCAAAATGGCGTGCGGCGAAAACCCCAAGCGGGTTTATGGCAGCCGCAACCAGATGCCAGGAACGCGGATGGGCAATATGGCGCTCAACCGCCAGACTTGGGCCAAGGCGGTTGAATATCGCCGGAAGGTCGAAAAGGGTGATACCCCGCGCGATTTGGCAATGGAAACGCTCGCAGGGGTACTCGCGGGTGAAATTCTTGTCCACAACCACTGCTATCGCGCCGATGAAATGGCGCAGGTGATGGATATGGCCAAGGAATTTGGCTATAAAGTCTCGTCATTCCACCATGCGGTCGAAAGCTACAAGATCGCCGATTTGCTGAAGGAAAATGGGGCCTGTTCTGCGATGTGGGCCGATTGGTGGGGGTTCAAGATGGAATCCTATGACGCCGTCAACGAGAATATCCCGATGGTGCATAATGCGGGTGCCTGCGCGATTGTCCATAGCGACGATGCCAACGGGATTCAGCGGCTCAATCAGGAGGCGGCCAAAGCGCTGGCCGACGGACGGCGGATGGGGGTAAAAATTGCCGACGAGGTCGCTTGGACGTGGTTGAGCTATAATCCGGCCAAGGCGCTCGGGATTGCTGATAAAACTGGCAGCCTGAAACCCGGCAAGATGGCTGATGTCGTCCTGTGGAACGGCAACCCGCTCTCGGTTTATACCCGGCCTGAAAAAGTCTGGATTGATGGTGCGCTGATGTATGATGCGAATGATCCCAAACGCCGCCCGGTCAGCGATTTCGAGCTTGGCCAGCCCGGCGAAGGAGACACGAAATGAGGGCGCTCCTAGTTGCCTTGATGGCATTCTCTGCAACCCCCGCGTTCGCCCAAACCGTCGCAATTACTGGCGGAAAAGTGATAATCGGCGATGGATCGGCCCCGATTGAGGACGGCACAGTGGTGTTCACAAATGGGCGCGTGGTCGCCGCCGGGCGCGGCGTGGCAGTGCCCGCTGGCGCGACGGTGATCGACGCGCGCGGCAAATGGGTTACGCCGGGGATCGTTGCCGGCTTTAGCCGGCTTGGGCTGGCAGGCGTTGATGCGGTTGATCCAAGCAATGACGCAGCCGCAAACAAATCGATGTTCAATGCAGCGCTTGATGTTGCGCCCGCAATTAACCCCAACGTAGCCGCGATCGCAATCAACCGGGCAGCAGGCGTAACGCGCGCGATTGTATCGCCTTCGGCTGGAGATGCAATTTTCGCCGGGCAAGGGGCTGTGATTGATACGGGCATCGATGTTTCGCCCGTGACCAAAGCAAAGGCATTTCAATTCGTTGAATTTGGCGAGGCTGGCGCAAGGCGCGCAGGCGGCGCACGGACGGCACTTTATCTCAACTTCCGTACAGCCTTGGCCGAAGCCAGCGATGCCGCGCGCGGCGTATTCCGCGACGATGCCTTCCTCAAACGCGCTGATGCCCAGGCGCTGATCCCGGTCACAAATGGCCAGACGCGTTTGCTGGTCCATGTCGAAAGTGCGAACGATATTCTCGCAGTGCTTGGCCTGAAACGCGATTATCCGCTGCTCAATGTTGTGCTTGTCGGCGCGACCGAAGGCTGGCGTGTTGCACCGCAAATCGCGGCAGCGAAGGTGCCGGTGATTGCCTCCGCGCTCAATGATCTGCCTGATTCGTTTGAACAGATTGCCGCGACCCAGTCGAATATCGGGCGGATGAAAGCAGCGGGCGTAAACGTCGCCATTGGCATGATTGATGACAATGATGAGCGTCAGGCGCAGCTTAGCATGCAATATGCTGGCAATCTCGTGGCGCTGGGCAAGGTGCCGGGTGCAACCGGACTAAGCTGGAATGATGCGTTCGCCGCAATCACATCAAAGCCCGCTGACATCGTGGGCATGGGCGCGGAAATCGGCTCGCTCCGCGTCGGTCGTCGCGGCGATGTTGTGATCTGGGATGGCGATCCGCTTGAGTTAACGTCGGCGGTTGAAAAGGTTTGGATCGACGGCGTTGCCCAATCGCTTGAAACCCGCCAGACGCGGCTGCGCGCTCGCTATACCACACCACAAGAAGGTGCTTTGCCAAAGGCGTTTGACCGTTAGGAGACGATTATGCCCGAGCTGATTATTGCCCTTTCGCTGTTCGTCGGCACGCATTTCCTGATGTCACACCCGCTGCGCGCGCGGCTGGTTGGCGCGCTCGGCACCAAAGGCTTTCAGATTGTTTATTCGCTGGTCTCGCTCGGAACATTCGCGGGTGCGATCAAACATTATCTCCGTACGCCCGACTCTGCCCCACTCTGGGCAGTTGGTGACGGATTATGGGTGGTGGCAACGCTCCTGATGCTGTTCGGATCGATCCTGTTCGTCGGATCAATTGTCGGTAATCCCGCACTGCCAGCGCCGGGCGCGAGCGTACTCACCAAAGCGACACCAAAGGGCGCGCTGGCGATCACACGGCATCCGATGATGTGGGGCTTCGCCTGTTGGGCGCTGTGCCATCTGCTCGTCAGCCCGCAGCCAAAGATGATCGCGCTCAGCATCGCATTTGGCTTTCTGGCGATTGCTGGTTCGGCCGGGCAGGATCACAAAAAAGCGCTGCTGATGGGCGCGGACTGGAAAGATTGGGAAAGCCGCACCAGCTTCATTCCCTTCGCAGGGCAACTCGCAGGCCGGATTGCTTGGGCCGCCGTGATGCCAAAACGGACGGTGCTACTCGCAGGCGTGGCGCTTTGGCTGGTCGCAACCCGCTTCCACCCCGCATTCGGCGCGCCGGTTGCCGGGATATGGCGCTGGTTTGGGTGAGGTTGCGACGCGCTACCCCACCAACTCATTTGCCATTCATGTGAAATCTGGCAAAGAGCGCGTCTTGCTTGGTGGGAGATGTGACTGAGATGCGTTTGTTCAAGATTATGCTTGTCTGGCTTGGCCTTGCTGCTGGCACCCTCGCGGTTGCACAAACCGCGCCTGTCGTCCCAACCGCACCAAGACCTGAAAACATCCTCCACCTTCAGCTTTCAACCGGCGGCGAAGTTACAATCGAACTGCGCCCCGATAAGGCACCGGGCCACATCACACGGATTAAAACGCTCACGCGCGCGGGCTTTTACGATGGCCTGCTGTTCCACCGCGTCATCGAAGGCTTCATGGCCCAGACCGGCGATCCGACCGGAACCGGCTCGGGCGATTCACCGCTTCCCAATCTGAAATCCGAATTTAATGATTTGCCGCATTTTCGTGGTGCCGTCTCGATGGCGCGCACCGATGATCCCAACAGCGCGAACAGCCAGTTTTTCATCGTGTTTCAGCCAACGATGCGCCTCGATGGCAAATATACTGTGTTCGGCCGGGTGCTCTCTGGAATGCAATATGTCGATGCAATCGAACGCGGCGAGCCACCCGCAGCCCCGTCAAAAGTCGTCAAGGCTTGGCTGGCGAGCGACGGCAAGAATGCCCAGCCTGTGACGCTTGTCGTGCCGCCGCCTGCAGTTGCAGAAGCGCCTGTTGCCGCGCCGACTCTGGCCCCGGTGCCAGTGGTTGAAGCAGCCGCAGAGCCCAAAAAGGGCAAGAAAGCCAAAAAGGACAAGAAAAAGTCCAAAGGCTAATGCGTGTTGATCTATTTGACTTTGATCTGCCGAATGAAGCGATTGCGCTAAGGCCAGCCAGCCCGCGTGATACCGCGCGGATGCTCCTGGTAAACGGCGATAGGCGTAGCGATCACATCGTGTGCGATCTCCCCTCGCTCTTGCGGAGCGGAGACTGCCTGATCTTCAACGATACCCGCGTAATCCCTGCCCAGCTTGAAGGGCGGCGCGGCGAAGCACGAATCGGCGCAACGCTCCATAAGCGCGAAGGGCCACGCGATTGGCGCGCCTTCATCCGCAATGGCAAGCGGCTGCGTGAAGGCAACAGTATTGATTTTGGGAGCGATGTAACCGCCACTGCCTCAGCGCGCGGTGACGACGGCAGTTGGTGCCTATCCTTCGCAGGCGATGAACCCGTCGAACTGCTCCTCCAACGCGCAGGCACGATGCCGCTACCGCCCTATATCGCGGGCAAACGGGCAACTGATGAACGCGACGCCGCCGATTACCAGACGATGTTTGCAGATGTTCCCGGTGCGGTCGCCGCGCCAACTGCCGCGCTCCATTTTACACCCGAGTTAATGGGCGCACTCGGCGCGGCGGGCATCACTCATGAAACGCTGACGCTCCATGTTGGCGCAGGCACCTTTCTGCCGGTCAAGGCTGAAGATACCGACGATCACAAGATGCACGCCGAATGGGGTCGGATTGATCCCGAAACCGCCGCGCGGCTCAATGCAGTGCGAACGCGCGGCGGTCGTCTCATCGCGGTCGGCACAACCTCGCTCCGCCTGATCGAAAGCGCGACAGGTGCAGACGGCACGATATGCGCATTCGAAGGCGATACCGCAATCTTCATCACGCCGGGCTACCGCTTCAAAGGCATCGACGGCCTGATGACCAATTTCCACCTCCCCAAGTCAACGCTCTTCATGCTCGTCAGCGCGTTGATGGGGCGTGAAGCGATGCAGGCCGCTTATGTCCACGCGATTGCGGGCGGCTACCGATTTTATAGCTATGGCGACGCGAGCTTGCTGCTGCCTTAGGCATAGGTTCAAATTAGTTGACTCAGTCAATTAATTCACTGACATGACCCCATGCCCGATACCGTCACCGCACTCCGCGCCTTCAACCGATTCCACACCCGCTTCGTTGGGGCGCTTGATGCGGGGTATATGGGGAGCGCGATGTCGCTTGCCGAGGCGCGGCTGCTTTACGAGATTGTCAATCGGCACGGCCCGCTCGCGGCTGAACTTGGCGCAGCACTTGGGCTGGATGCGGGTTATGCCAGCCGTTTGCTCAAAGGGCTTGAGGCGCGCGGGTGGATTGCGCGGGGGCGGGGACAGGACGCGCGGCAGCGACCGATTGTGCTTACGCCAGCGGGCCAAGCCGCCTTTGATGCGCTTGACCACGTAACCTGCACACATACCGAAGCCAGCATTGCGCATCTTACCGAGAATGACCGCGCACAACTGGTCGGCGCGCTTGAGACGGTTTCGGCGCTGCTTGGTGAAGGCCGCGCGCTGCCGTGGCACCTGCGCCCATTCAAGCCCGGTGATATGGGGATGATCGCTGCGCGCCAATCAATCCTCTATCATGAACATTGGGGATGGGGCACGCAGCTAGAAGCACTTGAGGGTGAGATTACCGCCAATTTCCTGCGCGATTTCAAGCCGGGGCGAGAGCAATGCTGGGTTGCCGAACGCGGCGGGCGGATGATCGGCGCGATCTTTTGCGTTGATAGTGGAGGCGGGGCCGCCCAGCTCCGTCTGCTTCATGTTGAGCCTGAAGCGCGGGGGCTTGGCATCGGCGAAGCACTGGTGCGGACATGCGTAGAGTTTGCGCGTGCGGCCGGATACGCCCGCATCTGGCTCTGGACTCACGCGGTATTGCTCAGCGCACGGCGCATCTATGCGGCGGCGGGGTTCCAAATCATCGCCACCGAAATGCACGACGAATTTGGCAAGGCTGAACTGGGCGAAACTTGGGAGTTGGTATTTACGCCCTGATGCCCTAGCGGTTGGAAGCGCAGCACCCGTGCTTCCACTCATTCCACCAGTCAGGCTATACCTCCATGATCGTCGAAATTCGCGTCCGGCTTGAATATTTCATTGCCGAGCCGTGCGACGTGCTGCTCCAGATTGAAGCAGCGGCAATGGCGGATCAGCGGCTGGTGAGCAGCACCCTGGTTGTTGGTTCGCCCGAAGCCTTAGTCGCGGTTGAGGGTGAGGAGTCCATCGGCCAGCGAACTTGGGCGGTGGGACAGGGCACATTCAATGTTGCCTATGATGCCGTAATCGCGATTGATCGCCCTTTGCCTGATTTCTCCCAATTCAGCTCAGATGCTCCGCGTCATCTACCCGCCCTCGTCACTCCCTATCTGATGCCAAGCCGTTACTGTGAAAGCAATTTGTTCGAGGCATTCGTAAATCGCGAATTTGGCGGGGTGCAGGGTGGCGCGAAGATCGCGGCGATGCAGCGCTGGATGGCGAGTAATATCGACTATGTGTCGGGCACGTCAGATGGAGACACGACTGCGGCACATACCTTCGTTCAACGGCGCGGCGTATGCCGTGATTTTGCGCATTTGCTCGCCAGCATGGCGCGCGCGGCGAGTATTCCGGCGCGGTTGGTTTCGGCCTATGCCCCCGGCGTTGATCCGCCCGATTTCCATGCGGTGGTAGAGGTCTGGCTTGAGGGCAGTTGGCACCTGATTGATGCTACCGGCATGGCGCGCCCCGAAGAGATTGTTCGCATCGGCGTTGGCCGCGATGCTACCGACATCGCGTTTATGACGGTGTTTGGCAGCGCTGACCTTTATGATCAGCAGGTTGAAGTCAAACGGCGGCACTAATCCACACCTCGACAGGCGCGCGTGCCGTGGGTTAAGGCGCGCCATGCCTGACCAACCCCGTTTTATATTCAACATATCCGCAACCGACGGCAAAGCACGCACCGGCGTGATCACGATGCAGCGCGGTGAAATTCGCACACCTGCCTTCATGCCGGTTGGTACGGCAGCAACGGTCAAAGCGATGAAGCCCGCCGCCGTCCGCGCGATTGGCGCTGATGTCATCCTTGGTAACACCTATCACCTAATGCTCCGCCCCGGCGCTGAACGGATGGCACGACTTGGCGGGCTGCATCAATTCATGGATTGGCCCCGCCCGATCCTCACTGACAGCGGTGGATACCAGGTGATGAGCCTTTCCGCGCTCACTAAACTGACCGAGGAGGGCGTTGCCTTCTCGTCGCATCTTGATGGATCAAAGCATCTGATCACACCCGAACGCTCGATGGAAATCCAGCGCCTGCTTGGATCAGATATTGTAATGGCGTTTGACGAATGCACCAAAAATGCTGCGACGCGCGATGAAGCGGCGGCAAGCATGGAACGCTCAATGCGCTGGGCACGACGTTCGCGTATAGGCTTTGACAGCGGCGAAGCGCATGCCAACCGCGCAGCGCTCTTTGGAATCCAGCAGGGATCGCTAGACGAGGATTTGCGCCTGCGTTCAGCCCAAGCACTGATCGAGATAGGCTTTGATGGCTATGCGATTGGTGGACTTGCGGTGGGCGAGGGGCAGGAGGCCATGTTCGCCGTGCTTGACTATGCGCCGGGACAATTGCCCGCCGAAAAACCACGCTATCTGATGGGCGTCGGTAAGCCCGATGATATCGTCGGTGCGGTCGAACGCGGCGTCGATATGTTCGATTGCGTTCTCCCAACGCGCTCAGGCCGCAATGGCCAAGCCTTCACATGGGATGGCCCCCTCAACCTGCGCAACGCCAAATTCGCCGAGGATTTGACCCCGCTCGACCCCGCATCGCCCGTTGCAAATGCAAGCAAGGCCTATCTCCACCACCTCATCAAATCGGGTGAAATGCTGGGTGCAATGTTGATGACCGAGCATAATCTGTGGTTTTACCAGCAACTGATGGCGGGATTGCGTACGGCGATCAGCGAGGGGCGGCTGGCGGCATTTGCGCGCGATTTCAGGGCGCTGTATCGGAAAAGCTGACCAATTGATTGGAAAACTGCCTAGCCGCAAACGCTCACGCTATGTGCAGCTGTGATTGATTTTGGGTCTGGGCACGAGCTTGCGTGCCAAGCGTAATCACATCATCGCCATCAACGATTTTGGCGATGGCAATATCAGGCAGCCGTTCAAGCGCACCGTAAAGCGGCCCGAAATCGGTCTCCACCGTTACCTTAAGTAAATGCTCAAGATCGGGAATCACGAAATAATTCTGCTGATAATCATCAATCCGGTATTCGGTGCGCATCACGCGGGTCAGATCAAAGCCGATCCGGTTAGGGCTTGGATCATCAAGCGCAAAGATGCTCTCGCCGTAACTTGACACAATTCCTGCACCATAGATTCGCAAGCCATCGGTCTCTTGGATCAATCCGAATTCAACAGTGTACCAATACAGCCGCGCCAGCTTGTTGAGCGCACCATATCCGAGTGAACGCAGCCCGCCGCGCCCGTAAGCCTGCATATAATCGGCAAATACCGGATCAGCGAGCATTGGCACATGGCCAAACACATCGTGGAACACATCGGGTTCCTGAAGATAATCAAGCTGATCGGGCCGGCGGATAAAATTACACGCAACAAAACGGCGATTGGCAAGATGATCGAAGAATACATCGTCAGGAACCAACCCTGGCACGGCAACAACCTGCCAACCGGTTGCGGCCATCAACCGTTCGTTGAGTTCGGCATAATCAGGGATACCCGGCTTGGTCAGCTTTAGAACATCAATCCCTTTGAGGAACGCGCTTGCCGCCCTACCGGCTAGCATCGCCGATTGGCGCGCAAACAGGCGATCCCACATATCATGTTCGGCTTGGGTAAAGTGCTCCCAATTCTGCGGAATCGTCCAGTCAGGGGCAGCACCGGGCGGGGGTCGATCAAATACATGTTCAGACATATGCGGGGACTACCAGTTTGAGCGTGTTTCGTCCACCGGCGCGGCTGTAGGTCATTTTACTTGCCCAGCTTTGCACCAGTGCCAATCCCGCGCCGCCGCCGCGTTCGTCCGGCGCTTGACCCGCAACAACGGGCGCACACGGATCAAAAGCCATGCCACCATCGCCCAACTCCAGTGTGAATTCAGCGCCGCTGCGTGCAAACATGAGCGCGATCGGCTGATCAATGGGCGACTGGCTATGTTCGACAATATTGGCGATGAGTTCTTCAACGATAATCGCTAGCCGTGCGCGCACGTCGTCGCCAACCGCCTGACCGTCAAGAAAGCCTTCAAGCAGATCAAGCGCGAGGCTAACTGCCTGCCAATCCAGACAGAAAGTCGCCGAAGCGATTAATCGTGGGTTATTGTCATTCATGCCAAACCATTCTACTTCAACAGATATCAAAGGGGAATTGATCATGCAAAAACTTAGCATTGCAGCCGCATTTTTACTGGCTGGCCTTGCGACTCAGTCATTAGCTGCGGCGGGCAGTGACATTGGCCGAGTCAAAGTTGCCAGCGGGATCGCAAGCATTTTGCGCAGCGGGCAAACAATTGCCGCTACGCCCGGACTTGCCCTGCAAAAGGGTGACATATTGACGACCGGCAAAAACGGCCGGATTGGTGCGACATTCTATGATAATAGCCGTTTTGCCGCCGGGCCAAATAGTCGAGTGGTTATCAACGAATTTTTATTCGATGATACAACGCATGACGGAAAATTTGTAACGCAGGTTGATCGCGGTTCGCTCGCGATTATTTCGGGCCAGATTGCCAAGAAAAACAAAGATGCGATGCGTGTTCGCACCCCAACTGCACTGCTCGGCGTGCGCGGCACCCGCTTTGTTGTCGAGGTCAAAGGATCATAATGCGCAAATTCCTGCTGACCACCGCGACATACATCATTTTAGCCGGATGCGCCGCAAGCACTGGGGTCTCCTTGCTTCCCGGTGAAACGGATGATCAGGGTCAGCAGAAAGAAACCGGCGCAGTTGCCGTGCTTGATCCGGGCAGCGAGCAAGATATTCGCGTGATTGATCAGGCCAACAGCACAGCCGGTGTCAAAGGCAGCCGCATCGCGGTAAAATCGGTCACGCCCGAAGCGCTCGAAGCCCAATATGGTGATTTGCTGACAACGCTTCCGCGTAAGCCAGCATTGTTCCGGCTCTATTTCAAACAAGGATCAACAGATTTGGTCGATCCTTCAGTCATCGAAGCTGTGCTAAAAGAAATTAAATCGCGCGACGGCGCCGATATCCAGATTGTTGGCCACACCGACACAACGGGCGATGGCCTGCTCAACGACACTGTCTCGGCCAAACGCGCCGAAGCTGTCAAAGCGCTCCTCGCTGAACGCGGGGTAGACATCGGTATCGCCCGGACGTCAGGTCGCGGAGAGCGTGAGCTTCGGGTACCAACCGACGACAATATTGCCAATGATGAAAACCGCAGGGTCGAAATTACAGTCAGATAGCCGTCGGCCCGGTATAACGGAACACCAGCACGGTCAGATCATCGGTCGCCTCCGCGCCATTTTCAAATGCCCGCACTTCGCGTAGCAAGGCATTGCTCGCACCTGATACTTCGCTGCTCGCCTGCCAGTCGTTGAGAACCGCCGTCAGTCTTTCATGTCCGAAGAAATCGCCTTCGGGGCTTTGCGCCTCGGTTATGCCATCGCTGACAATGACGACGCTTTCACCGTAATCCAGCATGATGGTTTCGGCTTCGTAAGGGAAACCGGGCGCGACACACAGCGGCGGGCCGCCGTCGATATTGATTAGCGAAACTGCGCCCTGTGTATCGATGCGATATGGATTTTCATGCCCGGCGTTGCAAAGGTCGAGCCGCCCGTCGCGGGTATCGAGCACCCCGAACAGCATGGTGACGAACATATCCTCACTATTGTCGCGTGCGATTTCATTGTTCAGCCGCGTGACCGCCGCGCCAAGATCATCGGCCTCACGCAGCAGTACCGATTTCGAAAGCGCTTTGGAAAGCGCCATGAAAAGTGCCGCCGGAACGCCTTTGCCAGTAACATCACCGATCAGAAAACACACGCGGTGCTCGTCGAGCCGGATAACATCATAGAAATCGCCACCAATCGAGCGTGCTGGTTCAATGAGCGCGTCAAGATCGACATGCCTATCAAACGCCTCCAATCTACCGCGTTCAGGAAGCATCCCAAGCTGAATGTCGCGCGCGGCGCTAAGCTCTCCCGTCGCCCGCGCCGACACCAGCCGTTCCTCAAAAAGTGTGCGACGGGCGTTGGCAAACAGCTGGAAGATCATCGTTGCACACGCTGCCGCGCCAACAACAATCGGCCCGGTAGCGTCAATCAACATCCCGTAACGATAGAAGCCAAGCGCGCTCAGCACCAAAGTTGCAAAGCTTGTAAATGCAGCCATTGCTACAACCTGACTCCCGCGCAGCTTTGGCGCAAAAACCAGCGCAAGCGCCATCATGATGATGGCGATTAACAGTTCAAGGCCCCACGCCCAGGCCGGCCGTGCAATCAGCGCATTGTTCAAAATGGCATCAACGGCGCTGGCTTGTACGATCGTTCCATAGGTTTGCGCATCAATGGGTGAACCGACAACGTCGGACGTCCCCGCCGCATTGAGCCCGACGATCACAATTTTGCCAGCAACAATCTTTGATGACACCGTGCCAGCAATCAAATCAGCCGCCGAAATTATTGCGCGTTCGGGCATTCGGCCAAAGCGGATACGCGCCGTGCCATCCCGTGCCACCGGAAGCAACTTGCCGTCAAAACGCAGCGCGCCTAGCCCGCCCGCACCAACAACGGGATCAATCTGTTCAACCCCGCGCGCAATGCGCGCCATTTCAAGCGCAAAGCCTGTCATGTCCTTGCCAGCGACCTTGGCGACCAGCGGGGCCCGCCGTATCGCACCGTCAGAGTCAAAAGTGCCATTAATCAGGCCATGGCCAAGCGCGACATCATCAAGAATAGGCAGATTGCCGAGTACGCGCCCCCAGCTTTTCGTGCCGGGCGGGAGCGGGGAACCAAATTGCGCTTCGACAAGCAGATTTTGCTCGGTATCGTCAAACTCGGTATCAAGCCCGACGCGCGCCAATACAACTTGGCTCCGCCCCAGCACTTGGCTGAACAGGCTATCCATTGAAGGCAGCGCCCGGATCGTGTCAGCCGTTGCGGCGGGCAGTTCGGGATAAAGACTGGCAAAGGCTTGTGGAGTATTGCGGTCTGGATCGGGGAAAATGATGTCATAGCCGATTACCTTGGGCTCGCTTTGCACGAGTGTTTCGGTCAGCCTTGCCATGATATAACGCGGCCACGGCCACGGCCCGATCGTCTTGATGCTGGCGTCGTCGATCCAGACAATTCTGACATCGGTTTTTTCGAGCGAACGGGGTGCCGCGCGCTGCCACATATCAAACAGCGGGCGGCTATAACGATCAAACCCGATCAACCCGAGCAGCGCACCCGTGATAAGTGCCGCCGCAATCGCAGGCCACCAAAGACGTGCGCGGGTCAATCGTTTAGAGATCAAGTTCGAGTCCGTCATAGGCGCAAACCACCTCAAGCGGCGGGTTCCCTTCGCGGTTTATCTGTTCATAGCGGATGGTTTCGCTATGCATCCGCTGAATATCAGCGTCGCTATATGTAGGTTCATGATGAAAGAGCGCGAGTCGTTTCGCACCGGCTGCACGGCATAGATCAACCGCGACTAGGTTTGATGAATGGCCCCAATCTTCCTTCATCGTCACACTTTCGACAAGCGAATACATCGTATCACAAATGACCAGATCAGCCCCGCCGAAAAAGCTTTCGAATTGATGCTCGCTGGCCATATCGTCTGCCGGGTGCTCGCTGTCGGTCGAATACACAACGCTTGTTTTGCCATTGGAAAAACGGAAGCCATAGCTATCATGCGAATGATGCTGAAGGATGCATGTCACAGTCATACCGTCGATTTTATAAGCTCTGCCCGGCTCCATCGTCACAAAAATAAAGCGCGCGCGCAAATAGTTAAATGGCACGGGAAATGAGATTTCCTCCTGCTGTCGGCGTAGCGCAACTTCTGCGTCGCTGTGGCCACTATAAATGGTGATCACCGCATCGCCGTCAAAATTCCCCAAAAAGAAGGGAAAACCCATGATGTGATCCCAGTGGAGATGCGACAGGAAGAAATTATACTTGCGCGGATGATCTGCCGCGCAGCGCACCGCCGCATCGAGGCCAAATTCGCGCAGGCCCGACCCCATGTCGCAGACGAAAAAAGCATTGCCCTTCTCGGCAATCTCAACGCAACTCGATGCGCCGCCATAACCTTGGCCGATCGCAAAATCGAGTTTGGTAAGGACAAATTCGCGCGCCGCACATTCATCAACAAAGCGGCGGCCATCAGCCAAGACTAACGCTTTGGCGACTTTGCCAGCGATCACTGATGCTGACGGGCTTACCGGCAATGAACCACGGGTACCCCAGAAACGAACGTGCATCGTCACTTATCCCCTTGATCAATCAAGCGAGTCTTCAATCTTGAAAATTTTATCGTAGCGACTGATCGCGAGGATCTCACGCATCCGCTCGTTTGGCTGTGCGAGTGTGAAATTAATCTTGTGGGTTTCGGCTTCACGCCGCGCGAGCGTCAAGACGCGCAACCCTCGCGAGGACATGTAGTCAACGCGGCTCAGATCAAGCACGAAATCAAGTTTAGCCGCTGCGGCAGCAGCAATCGCGCGCGTCAAATTGCCGAGCAGCGCTTCCCAGCTCTTTTCATCGACCCGCCCTACAGGGCGACCAATAAGCCTGTTTTCGGCTTGCTGTGTAGACCAGCTCATGCTGCCCCCTTATCCGTTATCTGCACCGTATTAGCAGAATAAGGGAGCCGATGAAAAGCAAATGCGTTCCGCTGTGCTAAACAATCATTCCGAAAAATATGATGAAGCCCGAAACAAAGCTGGCCATAAAGAACGCCGCATCATTCAGTGGCGCGCGTTTGGGTGCTGTGATGACGGGTGGGGGCATAAGCTGACGGAATGGATGCCGCGCGGCTTCGTTGGTCAAGACTAGGCTTCTTCTCATACCGCAAAGGTTAAGAAGTAATTTACCAAGTGAAAAGAGACATTGTTAGTTAATCACGCAAAGAATCACATCGCCTCAAATGCGCGATTCGGGCGCGCGCCGAATCCGTTTGCGCAGCATTCCCGGAGCCCAGCGCGCCATAAACGCCAGGCTTTTGGCAGTTTTGCCCACGGGAACATGAAGTGCATCACCGTGAACGGCATCCCATGCGGCCTGGGCAACTTCTTCAACAGGCGTAAATTCAAGCCCTGCACTTTGAACGCCTTCGCGTGCCGAACGGTTGGTGCCGGCTGTTGTTACATCAAGCAACGGCGTATCAATAAACCCCGGCATCAAGGTGCGCACCTTGATGCCAAACGGCCCCCATTCGGCCTCAAGTCCTTCGGATAGGCCGCGCACCGCAAACTTGGTTGCCGCATAAGTCACGAGCCCCGGTGCGCCGTAAATCCCGGCTGCCGAACAGGTGTTGAGCAGGCATGATCCCGGCGTTTTCCTGAGCCAAGGCAGTGCAGCCTCAGCGCCGTAAACCACGCCTTTGAAGTTGATATCAATCAGTAGATCATGATCAATCGGCGCAACATCACCAAACGCCCCACCGCGTGCGATGCCTGCGTTGTTGAACAACACATCAAGCCGGCCGTCCGATGCCGCCCAAAAATCGGTAAGTGCCGCCTCCCAAGCCTCGCGGCTGCGGACATCCATGATATGGGTTGAAGCTTTGCCTTCGGGAAGAAGCTTCGCAGTCGCCGCCAATCCCGCCTCATCAACATCGGCCAAGCCAACGAACCAGCTCTTCGCAGCAAAATGCAGCGCAGTCGCCTTGCCGATGCCCGACGCCCCGCCGGTAATGAAAATTGCCTTTTGAACGGCCATGCTAATCTCTCCCCTGCACGAGACCCTATTCCCCCAAGGTCGGTAAACGCAAGTGCGCGGTTGTACTCATGCCAAAACTAGTCAAATAGCGCGGTGGAAGCAGTAGAAGCAGTGGAGTAGCTCATGTCCGGAAAATTCCCGATTCTTGTCACCGGCGGCGCTGGCTATATCGGCAGCCATGCGGTGCTGGCGCTGCGCGATGCAGGTTGGCCGGTGGTCGTGATTGACAATCTTGTTACCGGATTCCGCTGGGCGGTGCCCGAAGGGGTTGATTTTGTTGAGGGCAATATCGCCGACGAAGCATTGGTGCTTGACGCGATCAAATCACACGCAATTGGTGCGATCATGCACTTTGCAGGCTCTGTCGTGGTGCCTGAATCGGTTGAAAACCCGCTCAAATATTACCGCAATAACACTGCGGCGAGCCGTAGCCTGATCGAAAGTGCTGTAAACGGCGGGGTAAAGCACTTTATCTTCTCCTCAACGGCCGCGACCTACGGCATTCCCGAAGTCACCCCCGTGCGCGAGGATATGCCGACGCGTCCGATCAACCCCTACGGCATGTCAAAGCTGATGACCGAGGCGATGCTTGCCGATGTCGCGGCCGCGCACCCGATGAATTATGCGGCCCTTCGCTATTTCAACGTCGCCGGTGCCGATCCCAAGGGGCGTACGGGCCAATCGACCGCAGGCGCAACGCATCTCATCAAGGTCGCGGTTGAAGCTGCACTTGGCAAACGGGATAGCGTTGCCGTGTTCGGCACCGATTTTGCGACACCCGACGGCACCGGGGTGCGCGACTATATTCACGTCAGCGACCTTGCCGACGCGCATGTGCTTGCGCTTGAGAAACTGGTTGCCGAGCCAACCGCGAGCCACATCATGAATGCTGGCTATGGTCGCGGGTTTTCCGTGCTTGAAGTGCTTGATAGCGTTGACCGGCTGACCAACAGCAAGATTATACGCACACTTGGCCCACGCCGCGCAGGCGATCCTGATGCACTGACTGCGGACAACAGCCGCATTCGCCGCACCCTGCCTTGGGTGCCCAAACGCGCAAATCTTGATCTGATCGTGGCTGATGCGCTGGCATGGGAGCGTAAATTGGGTGAGCGCTGAGCTGGGCTTCATTGATCTGTTGCGCGGTTTTGCGACGCATCCGGCGGCACGCGGGCTAAATGACGATACGGCGGTGCTTGAAATTGGCGGAGCGCGGCTGATCCTCACCCACGATACGCTGGTTGAGGGTGTCCACTACCTCCACTCTGATCCGCCCGAAAGCGTCGCGTGGAAATTGCTTGCGGTTAACCTGTCTGATCTAGCGGCCAAGGGCGGCTCCCCGCGCGGTGCGATGATGTCTTACACGCTCTGCGGCGACGCCGATTGGGACGCCCGCTTTGCCGCTGGGCTGGGCGCAGCATTTGCCCATTTTGATGTGCCCTTGCTCGGTGGCGACACAGTGAGCGCACCAAGCCGCGTTCTCGGCCTGACAGTGATTGGCGAAGCAAACGGGCCGGTGCCCATGCGCAGTGGCGCTCATCCCGGGGACGCGCTGTTTGTAACCGGTGTGATTGGCGATGCCGGACTTGGCCTTGAAATTGCGCAAGGCCTGCAAGGCGATGCGACACTGCTCGCGGCCTATCGAACGCCCCAACCCCAACTTGGCGCGGGCGCTCTTCTTGCCCCGGTAGTGACCGCAATGATGGATGTATCCGATGGGTTGCTAATCGATGCAGGCCGCCTTGCCGCCGCCTCTCGCCTGTGCGCAATGATTGATCTCGATGCTGTGCCGCTGTCAGCCCCGTTTCGCCAATATGCAGGCGAAACCCGCGAGGCGCGGCTGCACGCAGTGGCCGCAGGCGATGATTACCAGCTTCTCTTCACATCTGCGCTTCCACTGCCTCCACTGCCGGTGCCTGTTACCCGGATTGGCAAAATGATTGTGGGTGAAGGGCTGATCCTTACTGATCAGGAAGGATCCGTCCCTCTCCCCGAAAAGCTTGGCTGGCTTCACGGCTTGCCATAACCGCACCCGCCGCACTATAGCGCGCGGGTGCTTGGGTCGCGGGGGTGAACTCTGTGGCCCTAATCTTTGAACAACCGGGGGAGGGAAACCCGAATGTCACTCATAACAATTTCGATCCTATGTGGATTGCTTGCCGTAGTTTACGGTGTAATTACCAGCCGGCAGGTGCTTAGCGCGTCGGCTGGCAACGCGAAAATGCAAGAAATCGCAGCGGCCATTCAAGAAGGTGCTGGCGCTTATCTTGGTCGACAATACCGCGCGATTGCCATTGTCGGTGTTGTCGTTGCGGTTTTGGTTGCGCTCCTACTGGGGCCAATATCAGCCGTCGGCTTTGTACTCGGCGCAGTGCTTTCGGGCGCAACTGGTTTTATCGGGATGAACATCTCGGTACGCGCCAATGTTCGCACCGCGCAGGCCGCAAGCGTTGGTTTGCAAGAAGGGCTGACGATGGCATTCCGTTCGGGCGCTATCACCGGGATGCTCGTTGCGGGCCTTGCGCTGCTCGCGATTTCTGGGTTCTTTTGGTATCTGACGGGGCCGGGTGGCTATGCCGCTAATGACCGTGTTGTTATCACTGCACTTACCGCACTTGCTCTCGGCGCATCGCTTGTTTCGATCTTCGCGCGTCTTGGCGGCGGGATCTTCACCAAAGCTGCCGACGTTGGTGCCGATCTTGTCGGCAAAGTCGAAGCCGGAATTCCCGAGGATGATCCACGCAACCCTGCCGTGATCGCCGATAATGTTGGCGACAATGTGGGCGATTGCGCGGGCATGGCGGCTGATTTGTTTGAAACCTATGTTGTTACTTTCGGTGCGACGATGGTGCTGCTGGCGCTCAAACTCTCAGAAACAACAAGCCCTGAACAGCTCCTAGCGCTCATGAGCCTGCCGTTGCTGGTTGGTGGCGTGTGTGTGGTCACATCAATTCTTGGTACGTACTTCGTTCGCCTTGGTGGATCGAAGAACATTATGGGCGCGATGTACAAGGGTTTCCTCGTCACCGCAGTCTCATCGGTTCCAGCGATCTGGTTTGCAACCTGCCATGCCCTTGGTGGCATGGAAACGCTGATCGGTGCCAATCTTGATGGTACCGGCGGCTTCACCGGACGCACGCTATTTTATTGCATGTTCCTGGGGCTAGTTATCACCGGGCTTTTGATCTGGATCACCGAATATTACACCGGCACCAATTACCGCCCGGTGCGCTCAATCGCCAAGGCTTCGGAAACGGGCCACGGCACCAACGTCATCCAAGGTCTGGCAATCAGCCTTGAATCAACCGCGCTGCCAACATTTGTAATCTGTGCCGGCATAATCATCGCCTATCAGCTTGCCGGCGTAATCGGCATTGCATTTGCGGCAACATCGATGCTTGCGCTTGGTGGCATGGTCGTGGCTCTTGATGCTTACGGCCCTGTGACCGACAATGCGGGCGGTATCGCTGAAATGGCCGGGATGGACGAATCGGTTCGCGAAAAGACCGATGCGCTTGATGCGGTTGGCAACACCACCAAGGCCGTGACCAAAGGCTATGCGATTGGTTCGGCGGGGCTTGCGGCACTCGTATTATTCTCAGCCTACACCGCTGACCTTGGGGAGTTTTTCCCTGATCTCAAGGTGAATTTCAGCCTTGAAAACCCTTACGTCATCGTCGGCCTCCTACTCGGCGCACTTCTCCCTTACCTCTTCGGGGCAATGGGGATGACTGCGGTGGGCAAGGCTGCGGGCGAAGTCGTCAAGGATGTTCGCGATCAGTTTGCCAACAATAAGGGCATTATGGATGGCACCAGCAAGCCTGATTATGCCCGCACCGTTGACCTTGTCACCAAGGCCGCGATCAAAGAAATGATCGTGCCCAGCCTGTTGCCAGTCCTCGCGCCGATTGTGGTCTATTTCGTGATCAACGCAGTGGCTGGTCAAGCGCAGGCGTTCGCCGCACTCGGCGCGCTCCTCCTCGGTGTGATCGTTGGCGGCCTGTTCGTTGCTATCTCGATGACATCGGGCGGTGGCGCATGGGACAATGCCAAGAAGTATATCGAAGACGGCAACCACGGCGGCAAGGGCAGCGAGGCCCATAAAGCCGCTGTCACCGGCGATACTGTTGGCGATCCTTACAAGGATACCGCAGGCCCGGCCGTCAACCCGATGATCAAGATCACCAACATCGTTGCGCTCTTGCTGCTCGCAGCACTGGCCCACGGTGCGATGTAAACCGGTTACATCATAAGTGACTATAGAAACCCCGCTCGGAGCGATCCGGGCGGGGTTTTTGTTTGGGGATTGTCTTTTTGCTTATGGATATTATTATCACAGTATTGAATTCATAAGCTTCAAGAATTTTGGGGATGGTTGCTAATGTTGAAATTATTTTTGACCTGCGCTTTTGCACTGGCTTTCATTCCTCAAGCTGTCGCACAGACTCTACCTGCTAAAGCATCGGCACCGCGCCCCGTTAGTGCCTTTGCCAAATTGCCGTTCATGTCTGGCCCGCAAATGTCGCCTGATGGAACGCGTGTGCTGACCAAGCTGGCGGTAAACGGCGAATCGGTACTCAGCATTGTTCCGATTGCGAATGCAGCAAAGCCAATCCTTATCGGCATTGGCGATAATGACCTGCTGGACTGGAATTGGGTGAACAAGGATTGGATCGTTGCGCGGTTGGGCGATGAAGCATTGATTGAAAACGAGCCGTTCTATGTAACCCGCGTCGTTGGGATAAGCGCCGATGGTAAGACGATAAAGCGTCTTGCCGCCCGTGATCCGGGGCAAAATGCCGAAGTGATCTGGACTGCCAGCGATGGCACCCCGCGTATTTTAATGTCTGTACAAAAGTCAGTCTATTTTGGCCTCGATTTTTGGCCCTCGGTGGTTGAGGTTGATGTATCGAGCGGCAGCATCAAAAAAGCGGCTGACTCAGTAACGGGCGTTTTTAACTGGTATGCCGATGCGGACGGCGTTGTCCGTATGGGCATTGGCTATGAGGATCGCACACGCAAAACGCGCACACTTTACCGTGCGAATGCGAAATCGCCTTTTTCAATCATCTCCAGCGCAGACGGGAAAACAGACCAGACATTGATCCGCCCGGCAACCTTCCCCAAGGATGGCGGCCCCGCTATCACATTCAGTGATCATGAAGGTTATTGGCGCCTGTACGAGCTCGATCTCACAACGATGCTGCCCGGCAAAACCAGCTTTGGCGTGGCAGCTTATGATATTGATAGCTTTACCCAACATCCGAAAACGAACCAAATTCTTGGCGTTTCGCTGACAACCAATCGTTTGCGCATGCAATGGCTTGATCCCAAGCTCGCCGCAATACAAACATCGGTGGAGAAGACGCTTGGTAACGGCCAATATGCCACAATCATTTCCTATGACGCTGATCTAAACACCATATTGCTTGAAGTGGGCAATGCCGCTCAAGCGGGCGCTTATTATATCTACACTGCCGCGACAGGAAAGCTGGCGCGCTTCGCAATATCGAACGACGCACTTGGGATGGAGAAACTTGGCCCTGTTAGTACGGTGAAATATAAGGCGCGTGACGGGCTTGATATTTCGGGTGTGCTGACGCTCCCCATCGGCCGTGATCCGAAAAATCTTCCCCTCATTTTGTTGCCGCATGGCGGCCCAATCGGCATCCGTGACGCCGAAGGTTTTGACTGGTGGGCGCAATTCCTCGCGGATCGGGGATACGCTGTATATCAGCCCAATTATCGTGGATCGGGCGGCTACGGTCGGGCTTTTGAAAGAGCGGGCGATGGCGAATGGGGTCTCAAGATGCAGGATGACCTCAACGATGCGGTTGATCATCTCTCCAAGATCGGCACGATTGATCCCAAGCGCGTGTGCATCGCGGGCGGCTCTTACGGTGGCTATGCAGCGATGCGCGCGGCCCAGCGTGATGGCGCAAAGTTTCGCTGTGCGGTATCTTATGCGGGCGTATCTGATCTCCAAGCGCTTAAGGAATCCAACGGACGCAGCTTTCTGTATGCCAATTCATTCCGTTCATTTTTTGACAAACGAACAGTTGATATGAAAGCGGTGTCGCCGCTCAATTTTCCCGAACAATTTTCCACACCAATCCTAATTATGCATGGGGCTAAGGATAAGCGTGTGCCCGTATCACAATCCCGCAAACTCGCTTCAAAACTTACGACTGCCGGAAAGGACGTTCGCTACATTGAGCAGCCCAAGGCCGATCATTTTTTCTCACGCGAGGAAGATCGCCTCCAATTCCTCCAGGAAATGGAAAGCTTCCTCGCCAAGCATAATCCGGCAAACTGAGCGGCCCGCTTCCCTTTTGCGCTTACTCGCGCTAAGGCGCGGCAGAATTTGATGTTTTGATGCTCAAGGAATTGCATGGCTAAGGAAGAATTGCTCGAAATGCGCGGCACGGTGTTGGAACTTTTGCCCAACGCCATGTTTCGTGTGAAGCTTGAAAATGATCACGAAGTTTTGGGGCATACCGCTGGAAAAATGCGCAAAAACCGCATCCGCGTGCTCGTTGGCGATGATGTTCTCTGCGAACTCACGCCCTATGATCTGACCAAGGGCCGGATCACTTACCGATTTAAGTAAGACCGTTTCTGTGCGCCTGATTCTCGCCTCGGCAAGTCCAAGGCGGCTTGATCTGCTCGCGCGGATCGGGGTGCTTCCGAGTGCGGTTGACCCCGCCGATCTCGACGAAGCCCCACACAAGGCCGAACTTCCCCGTGTTTATGCGCAGCGAATATCGCGCGAAAAAGCCGAAAACATTGCCGCGCGCCATTCCGGGGCGGTAATCCTCGCGGCGGATACAGTTGTCGCGGTCGGTCGGCGCATCCTGCCCAAGGCCGAAGATGCAGCGACAGCGCAGGCGTGCCTTGAACTGCTTTCCGGGCGGCGGCATCAGGTGCTGACTGCCGTGACCGTCATTGACGCACAGGGTACCGCGCGTCACCGCTTATCGCTCACGACGCTTGCCTTCAAACGGCTGAGTATAGCCGAAATCACGGCCTACATCGCCAGGAACGAATGGCAGGGCAAAGCGGGCGGCTATGCGATTCAGGGTCATGCCGAGGCGTTCGTACGATTCTTAAGCGGGAGCCATTCGGGCGTCATTGGCCTACCGCTGTTTGAAACGCGCGCGTTGCTGGTGAGCGCAGGTGTGCTTGATGCGTGAAATCGCGTTTGACGCGTCGCCGGGCGAAATCCGCGCGGTGCTGTTTGAAAATGGAGCGGCTGTTGAACTTCATATCTTGCGCGGAGGCCATGTCCTGCCCGGCAGCGTGATTGACGCGAAGATCATCAGCAAAGCGGGTGCGCGCGCCTTCCTCACGCTACCAAGCGGCGAGGAGGTGGTGATTATGCCGTCGCCAGCCGCGTCAGAGGGCACAACCCTCCGTACCGAGGTCATCCGCGCGCGGATCTGCGAACCTGGCGAGATCAAGCTTGCAACCATCCGCCTGAGCGAAGCTGACCTAGGCGAAATTGGCGAAGCGCAATGGCGCGCAAGCCTGTGCGAACGCGCCGACACGGTCATCACCGCAGGCGCAGACTTTGACGATCATTTCGATATTGCACAAACCGGACGCTCCGATCTCGAGGGTGTAACGGTCTGGTTTGAACGCACCAAGGCGGGGCTGGTGTTTGACGTTGATGGCAGTGGCGACGCGTTTGCGGTCAACTGCGTCGCCGCTACCGAAATCGCGCGGCTGCTTCGGCTGTTTTACATCGGCGGGGCTGCGATGATCGATTTTATCGGCATGGAGAATAAGGCGGCACGGCTTGCGGTTGCGGCTGCGTTTGATGCCGCCAACGCTGACGACCCGCGCGGGTTTGAACGCACCAGCATCAACGGCTACGGCCTGATGCAAGTGATCCGCGCCAAGCCGGGGCCGTCGATCCTCGACACGCTATTTGGCACGCGCCGGGTTTCGCTGAGTGATGAGACGCTGATCCTTGCCTTGCTCCGCGCGGCGAGTCGTACGGCGGGCGCGGGAGTGCGGCGCTGCGTGACGACGCCAGCACTTGCCAAGCAGCTTGAATTGCCTGTGTGGCAACCGCTGATTGCGCAGGCCGCACGGCAGGCGGGCGCAGCACTCGAAATAGTGGCGGACGCCTCAGCGCGCGGCTATGGTCATGTCCATGTTACCCCAGTCTAAACCCGTGCGCTGCCCGCTGTGCGCAAAGCCAACCGCGCCTGCACATACACCCTTTTGCAGTCGCGGATGCAAAGACCGTGATTTGCTCAACTGGCTCGGCGAGGCTTACCGCGTACCCGCCCGCCCAGAAGAAAGCGATGAGGCCGATACAGGGCTGGACAGAGACCCTCAAGCCTGACTATAGCCACCGCTCGCAGTCTGGCTCGGCCAGCACTGGCCCGGGTAGCTCAGTTGGTAGAGCAGCGGATTGAAAATCCGCGTGTCGGCGGTTCGAATCCGTCCCCGGGCACCATTTCCCCATTCGCCACTATTCACCATAGTCTTTATAAATGGCGAAAATCTGCCATAAATGATCGCGAATTGGCCGTGATTGTTCGCCCTCGTTTGCCCGCAACCGGACAAATTTGGGGGCCACTTTGGGGGCCACTTTTGGCTTATTTGTCATTGACGCAGAAAGTGGCCCCCAAAATGGCTTTGACAGACACCGCAATCCGAAGTGCAAAGGGGCAAGAAAAGCCTTATAAGTTGGGCGATTCTGGCGGGCTTTTCCTGCTTGTGCAGCCGTCGGGCGGCAAGCTTTGGCGCTTGAAATACCGGATAGACGGGGTGGAGAAGAAACTAAGCCTAGGGGCATACCCCGAAGTCACGCTAATTGCCGCGCGCGCTGGTAGGGAAAAGGCGCGCAAGCTGATCCTGAAAGGCGCTGATCCAATCATTGAAAGGCAGCGCGCCAAGCTTCGTGCGCAGTCTGAAGCGAGCAACATCTTTGGCGATATTGCTTTGGAATATATCACCAAGCGCGAACGCGAAGGCTGGTCGCCTAGGACGCTTACCAAGGCGCGCTATCATCATGATCATTTCAAGCCGTCACTCGGACGCTTTGCCGTTACAGACATTGCACCCGGTGATGTGCTTGCGGTGCTGCGCAAGGTGGAAGCCAAAGGCAATCTTGAAACCGCGCGGCGCTTGCTTCAATTCGCAAGCCAAGTGTTCCGCTATGCGATTGCAACCGCGCGCCTTACGTCTGATCCGACGCGAGACTTACGCGGCGCGTTAATTGCCCCCAAGGTCAAGCACCATGCCGCGTTGATCGATCCTATCGCCGTTGGCGCGCTGCTAAGGGCTATTGATGCCTATGACGGCAACTATATCACCCAATATGCGCTTAGGCTGGCTCCGCATGTCTTTGTGCGCCCGGGGGAACTGCGCCATGCCGAATGGCAGGAAATTGATTTTGAAGCGGCGCTGTGGACAATTCCGGCGGGCAAAATGAAAATGCGCAAGCCGCACCGCGTGCCCCTATCGCGCCAAGCCTTGGAATTGTTCGCGAGCCTTCGCAACATTGTTGGTGATAGAATGGGCTATGTGTTTCCGTCGATCCGCTCAACCGCGCGCCCGATGTCAGAAAACACGATCAACGGTGCATTGCGCCGATTGGGCTTCACTGGCGACGAAATGACAGCGCACGGCTTTCGCGCGATGGCGTCCACATTGTTGAATGAATCAGGGAAGTGGCACCCCGATGCCATTGAGCGCGCGCTTGCGCACCAAGACAGCGACAATGTCCGCGCGGCCTATCATCGCGGCGCGCATTGGGCGGAACGGGTGGAAATGGCCCAGTGGTGGAGCGATTATCTGGACGGGTTGCGAAATAGCGCGGAGATTGTTCAAATTAGTGCATACCGCGCTTAGTCACAAAACGTTCTATCGGCAGCTTAGTCGCGTTCGATAGCTTTTCGCTGAAATGGCAGAAGTCGAAAGATGGCCCGACAGAAAGCAGACTCGACTCTTCGATTGATTTGTCTGACAAAGTCGTCGTGGACGAACAAGAACTATCCTATTGGCCGCTTTGGCTTGATGATGCCACAATCCGTATGCGCGATTCCCAAGAAAAAGCATTAGCGCTTAACGGGTCGCATTTTGGCAAGAGCGGCGGATTGGGGGGCAGTGCCCGTGTCGTGGCAATTGTAAATCTAGTTTTTGATCAAGTGGATTCGCTTGTCGAAGAAACGTTTGCACATTTGCAGGCCCGATCTGCGACGCTAATGTCTTACGAGTACGCCGAAAGGCATTTACTTGATGTGCTAGCGCAAGAATTTGACGCGCTGTCAAAAAAAACACCAACTTCAGCATTGATATTTGGATTATTGAATACCCCATTTCAGGAAATAGCGGATAAGCGACGCGCTGCATCTAAGCGGAAAATTGACCTTGAAACCCACGACATCAAAGCAAGGCATAGCGCCCTTTTGTCAAATCAGCCCGCCGTTCATGAACTAAATCACGGCTATCCTGAAGGTATTCAGTATATGATACCGGACGCCGAAACCGACGCGACTCAAGGCGGCGACAAGCAAGACCCTGTTGCCACCGCAACCCCTGCTATTCCGGTCAATGAAAAGCGTGGACGTCCGCCCGCCAAATGGTGGGATGACATGTGGGTTGCAATTGCGATGCAGCTTTACACGGGCGATTTGCAGCCAAAAAAACAGGCTGACATTGAAAACGCCATGCTTGATTGGATTGCGTCTCGCGGCCAATTTGCTGCACCCCCTACTGTTAGGCCACGGGCGCGCAAGTTATGGGATGCGCTTGAACTAGAGGACGAAAAATAGATTTCATCCTTTTTCATCCTTTATCAGCCGTAACCAAGTTTCGATTGAGCAATAAGGCTTCGTCATCCGCACAAATCCGTGCGGACATGGTGGAGACTATCAATGGAAGCTATTGCAACATCGGTAAACGGCGCAGCGAAGGCGCTTAGCATTGGGCGAACAACGGTTTATGAACTGATAAACAGCGGAAAGCTGGAGACGGTCAAGCTAGGGCGGCGCACGTTGATCAAGACCGCCTCAATCCGCGCGCTTATCAATCCCGAAGGCTGAGCGGCGATGCACCGCAAACGCTTCACCGCTCGCCTGATAAAGCTGCACCGCTCCTACACGGTTGACGAAGCCGCGCGCACGCTTGGCAAGCATAAAAATTCGGTGCGCGGCTGGATAGCCAAGGGATTGCCGACAATCGACAACGCTCGCCCCACGCTTATCAATGGGCATGATCTGCGCTGCTTTCTGGAAACGCAACGTAAAGCCCGCAAACGGCCGTGCCCGCCCGGAACGCTCTATTGCTTCAAATGCCGTGCTCCCACGCGCCCTGCCTTGGGGATGATCGATTATACCGCCGTTAATGCCACCACGGGCGACCTGAGCGCACTTTGCGGGGTATGTGAAACAGTGATGCACCGGCGCACGCGGTTCGATTCAATCGCGGTAAAAATGCCCAAACTTTCCGTCCAAATCAGGGAAGCAGTGTCACGCCTAAGTGAGTGCGCTTCCCCTTCCCTAAACCATGACAATGAAAAGGACAGCTAAACCATGGCGAAACACAATGCAGCAAACACCCGGATCAAGCGCGAATATTTCCAATATCTGCGCGAAGCCAATCGGCGCGATGATGCTTCAATTGACGCAGTGGCCAAGGCTCTATCGCGCTTTGAAGAATCGAACGGGCATAAGGATTTCAAAACATTCCACCGTGAACAGGCTGTAGCATTCAAGCGCAAACTTGATGACGCAACGGCGGTGCGCACAGGCGAAAAATTGGCACGGGCGACGGTGCACTCAACCCTATCGGCACTGCGCGCATTCTTTGTGTGGCTGGCTGGGCAACCGGGCTATAAGTCGAAGCTACATTACGGCGATGCGGACTATTTCAACCTGTCCGATAAAGATGTGCGGATTGCCAAGGCCGCGCGGGCAAAGACAGCGCCGACACTTGACCAGATTCATCGCCTGCTGTCTGTCATGCCGCGCGCCACGGATATTGAGAAGCGCAACCGCGCTTTGATTGCCTTCACGATATTGACAGGCGCACGGCACGGCGCGCTTGCATCGCTCAAAATGAAACATATCAATCTTGAACAGGGCTGCGTTGATCAAGATGCGCGCGACGTGCGCACCAAGGCGTCAAAGTCATTCTCGACGTGGTTCTTTCCGGTGGGCGGTGATGCGCTTTCGATATTCACCGATTGGTGCCACCATTTGCGGACTGCGCTGCAATGGGGTGATGATGACGCACTGTTTCCGCCTACCAAGGTTGGCGTTGGCAAAAGCGGGGGATTTGCGCCCGTTGGATTGCGCCGTGAAGGGTGGGAAAGCGCGGGGCCGATTTGCGCCATATTCCGCACCGCGTTTGAAGCGGCGGGCTTGCCCTATTTCAACCCGCATTCATTTCGCCATACGTTGGTGATGCACGGCGAACGCGTTTGCACGTCACCCGAACAATTCAAGGCATGGTCGCAAAACCTTGGGCACGGCGATGTGCTGACAACCTTCACAAGTTACGGCACCGTGCCCGCGCATAGGCAAGGCGAAGTCATACGGGCGCTTGGGGTGAACAATAGCGATGATGACAATGATGATGCGCTCGCCAAGACAATAGCAGCGGCGCTGCGCAAACATGGGCATAATAATCGCGAAGGGGGCTTTGCGGTTTGACGGGGGGAATGTAAGCCTGCTTCCCAACAGGGAGTGCGCTGCGTGGATTTGAGTGATGATGACAAGGCGTTGATTGCCGACCATGTGGCGCGCGGGGAGCCGCTTCCTGATCGTTTCCGCTGGCTTTTGTTCCGCGAACCGCGTGAGGCCGAACTAATATGGCCGGGCAAAACGAGCGATGTCACCAATGTTGTGTTGCCATTTCAATCAATTGAACAAATTGATGAACCCCGCGCGGAAAGCGGCGCGCAAGTGGGCGATCTGTTTCAAATGGCACCAAGCGGGCGGCAAAGCGGGGGATGGTCAAACAAGCTGATCTGGGGCGACAATAAATTGGTGCTGGCCAGCCTCAAAGGCGGGCCACTGCGCCGCGAGATAGAGGCGGCGGGCGGGCTGAAGCTGGTTTATATCGATCCGCCGTTTGATGTGGGCGCGGATTTCAGTTTTGATATTGAAATCGGTTCCGACACACTCACAAAGCAACCGAGTGTTATTGAGGACATCGCATATAGAGACACTTGGGGTCGAGGTTCTGACAGTTTTCTTTCAATGTTTTATGAAAGAGCAAGTGCAATTCATAGCTTGCTGGCAGAAGACGGTTACCTTCTTGTGCATTGCGATAATCGGCTATCTGGTTTTCTTCGATGCGCGCTAGACCAAGTCTTTGGCCGAGAAAATTTCCTTAACGAAATCATTTGGCATTATCGCAAATGGTCACTCCCCACCGCTTTTTTTCAAAAAAACCACGATACTATATTTTGGTATTGCAAAAATGCCAAATCGAACTCTCGCTTTTT
Source organism: Pseudomonadota bacterium (assembly GCA_038042405.1). GTDB lineage: Bacteria > Pseudomonadota > Alphaproteobacteria > Sphingomonadales > Sphingomonadaceae > Aquisediminimonas. The sequence continues at coordinate 16,151 of JBBTEI010000005.1, read as the reverse complement.
CGAAGCCGTCGAACGCCAGCCGACGTCAGAAGGAACCTTGAAGCGATGGAAAGGCATGAAGCAAAAGGCCATTTTCGATGAAGAAGGACGTCGAACGGCTACTAATGAGGAAGAAGAGTCTGAGGGTGCCCCTCTTTCCGATGTGTGGGACATATCCATCATAAACCCCGCCGCGACAGAACGGGTTGGCTACCCAACACAAAAACCTGAACGCCTTATCGAACGGATTTTCGAACACTGCACTCGACCAAATGACCTTGTGGCAGATTTTTTCTGCGGTTCGGGCACCACACTTGCCGTTGCCGAAAAGATGGGCCGTAAATGGATCGGGGCTGATCTTGGCCGCTTTGCCATTCATACCAGTCGTAAGCGACTAATCGGGGTGCAGCGCGAATTGAAGGCAGCGGGGCAGCCATGGCGCAGCTTTGAAATCCTGAACATGGGCAAATATGAACGGCAATGGTTTGCCGGTATTGATCCAACGCTTCCCGAAGGGCAACGCTTGGCCGCCGCCGCGCGCGCCGAAGCGGCCTATGTGTCGCTGATCCTCGAATCGTATAAGGCCGAAAAGGTTGAACAATCGCCGCCGTTTCATGGCGTGAAGGCGGGCGCGTTTGTCGTGATTGGTGCGCTCGATTCGCCCGTCACGGAAAGCATTGTGCATGACGCGGTGGAGGCCGCGCGGCGCATGGGCGTGGCGCAGATTGATATTCTGGGCTTTGAATTTGAAATGGGGCTTGCCCCGCGCGTGGTTGATGAAGCCCGCGCAAAAGGCGTTGCTGTCGCGCTGCGCTATATCCCCAAAGACGTGTTTGACAGGCGGGCAGTGGACAAGGGGCAGGTTAGTTTTCACGACCTTGCCTATGTCGAAGCAAGCGCCGCTGTTGCGTCCAAACGTGACCGCTCAATCACGGTAACGCTTACCGATTTCGGCGTTAGTTACCGCCAAGACGGGCTGGAAAGCATGATCGAAGGCATGAAGGCGGGAACGCGCGTTACCGTTGAAGGCGGGCAAGTCGTCAAGATTGTGAAGGCCAAGGATGGCACCGTCACCAAGGATATCTTGACCAAGGAATGGACAGACTGGATTGATTATTGGGCGGTCGATTTCGATTATGCCAGCCGCCCCGAAACTTGCCAAGAAACCGTGAAGCAACCCGATGGCAGTGTGAAACATGTATCGCAGTGGACGGGGCGCTATATCTTTGAAAATGAATGGCAGTCATTCCGAACGCGCAAAAGCCGCGCGCTTGAATTGACAAGTGCCGTTCACGCCTATGACACGCCAGGGCGCAAACAGATTGCGGTCAAAGTGATCGACATATTCGGCAATGATACAACCAAGGTGATCGGGGTGGAAATCTAATGCCGTTAAACCCCGCCTTTCCCGCTGATCCCTACGCCGTTCTTTCGCCGGATATCCGCTGGTATCCCGGTGACGCTTTGCTAGGCGATATCGGGCGTGAAAAACTGATCCCGCCCTTGGTGGAAAAGGTGCGCCGCGCGGTGTGCGATTGGCGCGCGGGGGGATATCAGGGGGCGAGCGAAACAACGCGCAGCCTGTTGCAATACTGGTTTGAACGTGACCATTTCATTTACGGGGCGGATGGGCCGACACTGTGGCGCTGGTATTTTGCGCAACGTGAAGCGGTTGAAAGTGCGGTATGGCTTTATGAAGTCGCGGGCGCGCGTGATCCGCATAGCCTGATAGCCTATGACAGTAGCGGCGCAATTTCGACGGGCATGTTTGATGAAGTGTGGACGCGCTATGTTTTGAAGCTTGCGACCGGGGCAGGCAAAACCAAGGTGGCAAGCCTGCTAATCGCATGGTGCTATTTCCATAAGCTGTATGAGGCTGGTTCGACGCTATCCACCAATACGCTGTTGATTGCGCCGAACATCATTGTGCTTGACCGCTTGCGCGTCGATTTTGACGGGGCACTGATTTTTCACAATGATCCGATTTTGCCGACGAATGGATATCAGGGCAAAGACTGGCAGGCCGATTTTCAATTGACTGTGCATGTTCAGGATGAAATCGGCCATGTGTCGTCCACGGGCAATTTGTTCCTCACCAATATCCACCGCGTTGATGAAGGCGGGCGGGCAACCCCGGCATGGGATTTGCGCGACCAATTCTTAGGGCCGAAACCCGTTGCCAAAACAACCGATAGCAAGGTTGATTTGGGCGTTATCGTGCGCTCGGTTCCTGATCTTGTCGTTATCAATGATGAAGCGCACCATGTGCGCGCGGAAACCGACTGGTTCAAACAGATTGCGGGGCTGGACGCGGGCTTGCGGCGGCGGGGGAGTTGCCTATCGGCGCAGTTTGATCTGACCGCGACGCCAAAGCACACCAATGGCTCTATCTTTGTGCAGACGATTTCGGATTATCCGTTGGTAGAGGCGATTGCGCAAAGCGTGGTCAAAACCCCCGTCCTGCCCGATGCGGCAAGCCGCGCGCGGCTGGTTGAACGGCAAAGCGATGATTTCGTCGAACGATTCCAGGATCATCTTGACCTTGGCGTAATCGAATGGCGACGCACCTATGATGAACTCGCCAAGGCGGGCAAGAAATCGGTGCTGTTCGTGATGACCGACGATACCAAAAATTGCGACCGTGTGGCCGAATGGTTGCAAGCGCGGCATACAGATTTGAAAGGCAAAGTGCTTGTCATTCACACCAACAAATCGGGCGACATTGCAGAAGGCGCGTCAACCAAGGCGGACAAGGTGGCGCTTGATGAACTGCGCAAACAAAGTCGTGAAATCGATAGCTGGGACAGCCCCTACACGGTGGTCGTATCGGTGATGGTACTGCGCGAAGGCTGGGACGTGCGCAATGTGACAACGATTGTTGGCCTGCGCCCGTTCAAAGCACCGTCGAACATCCTGCCCGAACAAACAATCGGGCGCGGATTGCGGCGCATGTTTTTCGGCAAGGATGTCAAAGAGCAAGTCAGTGTGCTGGGCACCGAACGCTTTCTTGAATTTGTTGAAACGATTAAGAATGAAGGCGTCGAACTGGAGCGCCGTCCTATGGGGGAAGGTAGTCAAGCGGCGGGGCCGATGGTGATCGAAATCGACCGCAATAATCCCGAAAAGGATATCGATTCACTTGACATTGAACTGCCCAAACTAAAGCCACGTATCGAACGGCAATTCTACCGCTTTGAAGAAATCGACGACGCCGATATGCCCGCCCCGCGCCTGCCCTTGCGCATGTTCACGGTGGCGGAACAACGTGAAATTGTGTTCCGCGATATTCACACGGGCGACGTTAGTCATACAACGCAGCTAGACGCGGGCGCAGTTGCCGATTGGCGCAATGTTGTCGGCTGGTTTGCGAAATCGATTAAGGACGATCTGCGCCTTGTCGGTGGCTATGACGTGCTGTTCGGTAAGCTGAAGCATTTTATCGAAGACGGGCTATTTGCAACGCGGATTGATCTCGACGATCCTAACGTGCTGCGCAACCTTTCCGAAGTGGCTGTCACCCGCGCGCTGTTCGATACGATCAAGGGCGCAATCAATAAGCTGACAATCCATGACAGCGGCGATACGCATGTGATCGACCGGATCAAGCTATCCGCCACCCGCCCGCAAGTGGTGAAGCGCCGCGATACGATTGAGGCGACGAAGTCACTTATGAACTTGGTATCGGGCGACAATGCCTTTGAACTGGCCTTTGCATCTTTCCTAGAGGCGGCGGGCGATGTCCAAGCCTTTTACAAAAACACCGAAGCGACCAATTTCACGATTGAATATCAATCGGCTGGCGGCGGTATCGTGCGTGACTATCGCCCGGACTTTATCGCGCGCGATGTTGACGGGGTGATCTGGATTATTGAAACCAAGGGCCGCGAAGATTTAGAAGACCCGCGCAAATGGGAACGGTTGAAACTGTGGTGTGATGATGCCAGCCTTCAGGACGCCCCCAAGGCATACCGCGCGCTTTTTGTGAGGCAAGACGCATGGGAAGACTTGCTAAACCCCGTGCGCACCTTGGCAGAGGCGCAAGCGGCCTTTGGGGAGTAGGGTAGGAATATGGCAAGAGCGGCGAAACCTAAACTTGTTCGATTTGAGGATGGCATTCATTGGCTTGTGGCAAAACTCGCTGCACAAAAGTCTGGGCTTACTAGGCCAGAATTGGCGCGGCGCGCATTGGCAGGCGAGTTGCGTTATCAAGCGGACAAATATGGAATGCCGATTTGGTATGCCGAACCTGATATTGATCCGTTGCGGCAAATCAATCTGCAATCGACGCTCACAAAACCCAAGCCCAAAACAAACCCTAAAACACTGGCACAATTGGAACGAGAATGGGCAAAAGCGCCTAAACTGAATCAAGGAGGTTATCGGCTAGGGCCAGTATCGGCGCATTTGGAAACGATTATGCTGAGCGACATTCATAAAAAGGCCGAAAGTGACAAGGATTAGGCAGTCACGCAGCGGTAGTCGATTTGAACGATTGTGCAGGGCAAATGCACTTTAACAAAACGTGTTTCACCGCTTGCTAAGCCTGATCAGTCCGCGCAATTATTTTTGCAATAAAATGGGGCCACTTTTTAATTTGGGGGCCACATTGGGGGCCACTTTCAAAACCGCATTCCAAAAAACTATGGTTTTGAGCCATTTATTAGCCTCAATGCGATGCCGTCCCCGGCACCATTTCCCTATTCGCCACTATCCGCCAAAGCCTCTACAAATGGCGAAAATCTGCCATAAATGATCAAGAATTGGACGTATCACGCATCAAGCCGACAGCAAATTATTTCGGTATAATCTCATTTTAATTATTTTTAAAAATGTCAGGGTAGTTAAATTTCCTTTATCGGATCAGTTGTTGAAATTGAGTATCTCGAGTATTTGAATATATTTATCAAATCTCAATAATATAACGCATAATTATCGTTATTTATCGAATTTTATAATCAATTTAACTATCAGTACATCCTATCCGATGCATAGTTTTACATAAAATTACCCGTTTATCCCCTTCACACACCCCGTCGTTACTCCGGTGTTGGAATTTGACAGGGTGGTCAAATTTAGTCTTTTTAGGCAAGTCTTGCGTCATGCACATATTCGGGCTAAAGCCATCTTATTATGGCACAGTCGATTCGAGAGATGTTGGATTCGCGCGAGAAGGAAGTGCGCCGCCTGATAGAGGATATCAGAACCAAGCATCTCGCCCCGCTCGAACGTGATTTGAGCGAGATTATAATTGCGCGCGCCGCCATCCAAGGGCGCGTTACAAACGCTGATCTTTTTGCCGCGCCATCTACCGAAGAAGGCTCTCGCTACATGCGAATGACTTATGCGGAATTAGCACAACGGGCGTTTGTGGATGAGTTTGAAACAGGGGCAACCATTGGAGAGTTGATCGCCTTCATTCGCAATAAGTATGGCAGGGAAATATCCCAAGGAAGTTTTAGCCCTGTCTTGTCACGCATGAAGGCATCGGGCCAACTGGACAAAGACGGTATGGTTTGGATGCCTAAATTCAAGCGAATGCCTAATGAATAACGGGGCCTTTAGCAGGGCCTATAACGAGAATAGGCCCCCGTACAGGGGGCCTAGACGCCGACAGGGTAGCCGCCCTGTCAGAACACAACCGCCAGTCCCGCTGTAGGGAGAAAGGAGCTTGCGCTATGTGGCATATAGCCCGGAGATTATCGTAACATAGATGCCGAGGCGGGGTGCTTTCGCACCCCGCCTTGCGCATTGTCTAGCAAAACCGACAGAAGCAGTCTATAACAAAGTGCATGAACCCGCTTTCGTTATCAGAGGCGCTTGCGTCCGACAGACTTGAAGACTTCGTCAAACAGGCGGAAAAGCAGGGCTTTGGCGTTGCTGATCGCAGTCAATTCGACGCTTTGTTAGGCGCTGTCACAGCGCCCCTACCAGAAGATCAAACATCCCGTTCACCCGCTCGCGGTTTGAAGCGCGGAACGTGAATTCCGAGAGATAGCGCTGCATGTGCTTGCCGCTGATCTGGACGTGAGTTGACCGGATCGAAGCCTTAAACAGCCGCCAGAAGCCTTCCACAGTGTTGACGTGGAAAGTTTCGCCGCTGCGATAGTCATAATGGGCGTATTCCTTGGCACCGTGCTTGACGACGCCATGCGTGAACCCGTCGCCAGTGAGTAAATTGTAGCTTACCAGTTCGTCGGTCGAGACGACCGAGCCAGCTTCCACATTGTCGAGAACCACGGCGCGTAGCGTGTCTTTTTTGACGTCTGGAATAACAACGGCCTTCATATTGCCATCGCGCGATGCCAGCCCCATGACGATGGTTTTGCCCGGTGCACCGCGTCCGCGCTTGCCGCCGCTGCGACGACCGCCAACATAGGCTTCGTCAAGTTCTACGTGCCCAGACAGTAGGGCGTCGAATGATTGCGCCTTGGCGGTTAGATCACGGATTTGCTGCCCGATGCGATAGGCGCACTTATAAGTCACCCCAAGCTGGCGTTGAAGTTCTTTCCCGCTCACGCCATGCCGCGTCGTGCAAAACAGATACATGGCATAAAACCAGCTAACCAGCGGCGTCCGTGTATCATGTAGGATGGTGTTGGCAGTTGGCGCAATTTGAAAGCGACATTCAGGGCAAGCGTAAACGCGGCGTTCGCGCAGCTTGTGAAAAGTTACGCCAACCGAGCCGCATGACGGGCAGTCAATTGTTGTGCCGCCAAAGCGAACGGCCATGATATGCTCAAGGCAAGCCTGTTCGTCTGAAAACCGGGCAAAGAATTCCCGAACGGAGAATTCAGGCGATGAAGAGGGGCTGGGCTTTGTCATACAGCTTGTCTAGGTTATGTTCTAGGGTGTGTCAAGGGGATAAACGGGTAAAATTATGGAGATAATCATAGTTTATCGCATTATCACCCGTAGCCATGACCTGAAGGCTCTTCCTACCTCGGGGGCAAATCAAACCCGCAGCATACCCGCAGCATAAGAGCGACATATCCACTCACGGGCCTTGTATCGCAGTGTCCCAATAAGCATAATTAAGCAGACCTCAAGGTCATCATACCAACCATCACCCATCACCCATCACCAGCCCCCACTTGCTGGTTTCCTAGGGATCAGCGATCTATGGAAGCGGGAATCATAAAATTTATCAATCTAATAGAGTAACGATAATTCATAAATGCAATTATTATATATACTCTATTGACTCTTTCACTCTCGCCGAGTGTAATCCCGAATCGGTGATATAGCTAATCGGCAATTTAAGCGCATAAAAATAGGAGGTCGTGTTGCGGGCTGTTATAATTTTTGCCGTTGCGATCTTTTTTCTCCATGCGCCGCCTGCTGTGGCCCAGTGGTCAAAATACCAGTTTTCATTAAAAACTAGTGAAGGTGTTGTGGTTACAAATGATGATTATCGTAACCGGCTGATTTTTATGGAGGTTTGGGCAACTTGGTGTGCTCCTTGTATCGCAAACTTCCCCATCTTGCAAAAACTATACGACGAATTTTCGAAAAACTCGAACGTTGCCGTTTTGACTGTTCACTATGGCAGTGAGTATGGGAACTATCGTTCGGCGGCGGGGTTCAAAAAAGAAACTGGATTCAGCTTTCCTATTATTCAGGACGCGAATGGAATTTTATCAAAAAAATTAAACCGCCTTCCTTTCTTTGTATCATTGCCAAAATACATTCTTTTTGATCGTGATGGCAGAATTATTAGACGTTATGGCGAACTGAACGCAGATACCGTTGCAGATATACGAGGCCATTTTATTAATACAAAAAATGCGATACCCCATAAATGAATATTCTCTTAAACTTTTCAGGAGTTAGGAATAGCTTTATTCTGCATTTATACTTTGCAATCGGTAAACTCCCTCATCTCATTATCAGTGTTATCAGCATTAATCTTGGACTTCTATGTTTTATAATTGACCGTCATGGATGCCGGAGTAAAATAAGTAGCACAATGCAACTCGCTCTGGGTTGTTCGCGACCATTCGCTTTGTTGATGACTGCTCGACAGAATTGCAGGGCGGTCCGCTATCTCCTAGATGGTTTGCGATTTTCTGCGTCTAGCGATGCACAAATCTTAAGGCAACTGGCAAATGACAGAGGAAATTCCGAAGAAGTGATGGCACGGCTGCGTCAACGCAAAGGAGTTATTCTTGCTGCCAGTTTTTTTGCGTGTTTTCAGCACGTCCTCCTTATTGGGTTGTTGCGGGCAAAAGAAAATAATGCGCGGTTAATTGTCGTGCGCCCAGCTGAGGATCCGCATTTTGAAAAATTCCGTATTCGGGCCGAACGTATCGCAAACTATCCACTCGAAGTTATCGAGTTAAATGGTATAAATTCCGCTCTGAAAATGCGGAATGCATTGATTAATGGTGCAATAGTTGTTTGCATGATGGATAATATTATTGAAGGAGCGTCGCTCGTTCCGACATTAATGTTTGGAAGGGCATCATGTTTGATTGCAGGGTATTTGATATTAGCGCACCGGTTACAGATACCGATATATCTGTGCTATGGACGACATTCATGTGGGAAGATAGCGCTTGTATTAAAGGGCCCAATAGAGGGTAATACGGCATCTTCTTTGGTTGAAGGTCTGCAATATCTTGCTAACTCACTAAATAGACTATTAGAAATAGAGATTAAGGCTGGACCGCATCTTTGGGACGGATGGAATGCTTTGCGTCAAAAATGGATTATAGGGTCTCAGCTTGATTTTGATGATGGTGATCATTATGCTGTTGAATAAAAATTTGCTACCTTGGAGTGCCTCAGGGGCGTTGGTGTTATCTATTTTAGGCGGCTGTTCAGAGCGGCCTCCTGTAAAAATAGTCGATGGTTATCGTTTCTGGGCTCCTTATGCTGAGATTTCAGGTATTTATGATAGTTTTCATCAGATTCCTGAGCGCGAACGCTCAGAGCTGGATCTCAAACTGAGCTTGGAAACGACCGGAGATTCACGCCTACCGAAAAAATTGGAGTTTGCGCTAATTCCCGGAGCAGCTCAGATGCGTTTTGGTGTTGATGATGCGGGCTATATGAAATTTCCATATTCGACTGCGCTTCGTCAAGAAAATCCCTCAATATATGTTAATCTTCCGCCCCTCAACCGTGTTATAATTTCGATTGTTGCCAGTTATGCCGGAGACGCTACGCGGCCTATCATTGCTACAGAACTTGTAAAATTTCTCGGTCAATCTCGTAAAGCAATCGATCGACAGGGTGGTCTTTGGAGTTTCTTCATGCCTAAGCCGGAGGGCATCCGATTTCATTCGGCGGGTTCGCTAGGTCATGTATCTATAATTTATAATAGCGGAAAAAAAATTGATCGAATCGTAATACCTGGAGAAAAAGAAAATATAATTAATGAAATTGACCTTAAATCTGGTGTTAAATCAATTCAAATTGATGGTAATGTAATAATTGAATCTTATTCAAAGAAAAATTTATCTGTTACTGTTGATAGCGAATCTGAATGATGATTCAGATATGAAGTGGATTAGGCTCGCACCATTTCATTAAATATAACAGGCGAGGTTAAAACTAGGAGAATATCATGACAAAGGTAAAAGTATTTTCAGCAAAATCAAATACACGTTCACAGCAGTCGGTTAAAATTGCTGCTGGTCGTTCGCTAGTAGGTGCTCTTAAGTGCTGCTGCGAGAATGCTTAATCGGTTTAGAATGTCATCGCGCTAATTTGAAAATTATCGCGTTGTATTGCTAACCATACGGATGCTATCCGAATATATTTATTAATTCGGATAGCATCTAATAAAATAAGGTGTTAATTATGACGCAATTTCGCCAAGATCTTCTTGACTTGATTGAGGCCGCAGTGCCAACAATTGACAGAAAAATGGAGCCATCTACACGATTCGAAGATATGAATATTGACTCTCTTGATATGTTGACGGTGGTTGACAGCGTCGAAACACACTATGGATTTTCTTTTTTGGATAACGACTTTGAGCGGTTGAAAACATTTGCCGAACTTGAGGCAATTGTAGCCGAACGTGTCGCCGATGCTGCTTAACAGGGTCTGTATAACAGGTGTAGGGGTGATGTCCCCCTTGGGCGACAGCGTCGAAGAACTGAATCAGAATTTGTTTGCGGGGCGATCCTCGGTTGCTGTTGTCAACATAATGGATTTTGCCATTCCTGCGGCCAGTTATGAGGGGAGTGTCACCGGCGGGCTTGGTTTGTGCGACGTCGTTGGGGCGACGCGAACTGTGCGAATGGCGGTTGCTGGCGCGCGTCGCGCCATGGGGCATGCCGGATTGGTTGATCATGTTTTTGATCGTGGACGCGCGGGGGTTTTTGTGGGTGTCGGCAATGCTCCTATTGATGTGGTATTTGATAATTTCCGTACTCTGCACGACACTGGCCGGGTCGGCCCTATGACTTTGCTGCGTGCGCTCCCAAGCGGGCCTGCATCCTTTGTCGCTATAGATCAGAATTTTCAGGGTGCCTGTCACTGTTATACGACGGCCTGCGCCTCTGGGATGATGGCCATTTCTCAAGCCTTTTATCAAATCGGATCAGGTCGCCTCGATATTGCTATTGCCGGGGGTGCCGACGCTCCGCTTGATTGGGGCACCGTAGCGGCGTGGAAGGCGCTACGCGTTCTTGCACCGACCGATGCCGCCGACGCGTCACGCAGTTGTCGGCCATTTGCGTCCAAGCGTGGCGGTGTCGTGTTGGGCGAAGGTGCCGCAATGTTTGTTTTGGAAAGTGAGGCATCGGCCCGAGCCCGTGGCGCGACCATCTTGGCGGTCATAGCTGGCGTCGGTGAATCCTGTGATGCCCACCATATCACAAAACCCGATCTTGATGGCCAATTACGCTGCATGTCAGAGACCTTGGTAAACGCAGATTTAGAACCGACCGATGTTGATTTAGTTATCGCTCATGGCACGGGTACAATAGTTGGTGATGTTGTTGAAACAAAATCGCTTAGAGTGTTACTCAATAGCCATGCCGATAATATTATGGTTGTTGGAAACAAATCATTGATTGGTCACACCTTGGGCGCAGCTGGAGCTTTTAATTTATGCTCTGCAATAATGGCAGTTTATTACGATAAAGTCAGTGGAACTTATCATCTTGATGCGAATGATGAAAATTGTAATCTTAATTATTTACCAAATTCTTCGATATCAACGGGCGCTATAGGCAATGTTTTGGTGAACACTTTTGGCTTCGGCGGTATAAATTCTTGCCTGCTTGTGAGTCGATTTCAATGAAAATTCGCTCCAAACATATTTCGAGGCACGGAAATCGCCGTATTGTGATAATTGATCTTGCAGAAACCATAACCAATCAAACATCTGCTAATCTCTTTAAGTTGCTGGGCGATATATCGCTGGAGGCCCCGCCGGCGGGGATTATATTACGTATTACCAGTCTTGGCGGTTCGTTGGGTGCGGCGCAATCAATCGTCGAATCACTCGATGCGGTTGCAGCAGAAACTGGCACGCTGATCTATGTCGTCGTCGAGCAATCGGCGATTTCGGCGGCTTTTTTTGTCGCAGTGTCGGGCTACAAGGTGTTTGCCACCGGTGCCGCCAACATTGGTGCCGTTGGGGCCGTTACGCATCGATATAATATTCAGGATTTGCTTGGGCGGCTTGGCATCCGTTCAGCAACGATCATGAGCGGCGACGAAAAGACCGCTTATGATCGGATCATCGCCTGCGATGCCGAGGCTGCAAGCCCGTCGGTAAACGCATTGGTCGCCGAAACATTTCAGCAGTTCATTGAACATATCGCTGCGCGCCGACATTTGCCGCGTGAGGCGCTGAGCGATTTGGGGGATGGCCGGGTTATTTCTGGACGGCAAGCCCTCGCCCTTGGCCTAATTGATCATCTTGGTGGCATCCATGCGGGGATCGCGGCAATGATAACCGAGGCCGGGCTGGTTGCCCCGGAGATTGAATATGTAACGCCAACCGCCCCCGATGGTCTCGTCGGGCAGATTGCCGAGCGTTTGCCGTTAGGTTTCTTTTGGAAATGGCTTTTCAAGGGGTGGCGATGAACTTGTTGCGGCTCTTGTTAAGAGGTCGGCTGCTGAGCGGCACGGCAAGCCATGACGATACGACAGCAATTATCGCAGCCCTAGGACTGGTAACGGGGGTCTCGGTGTCAGTATTTGTCTCAGGCGGTGCAGATTCGTGGATGGTGCGAGTAAGCGCACTCGCGCCAGGCATGGAGGAATGCGCTGCCGTTATTAGTGCGCATAACAGCGTAGGTGCCCGCATTGCCGACCCCGCCCGAACTATGAGTCAGGGCCAAATTGGCACCGTAATTGATCAAACAGCCGCGCGAGGCGGACTGTTCTGCCTGAAGTCAAAGCAAGGGGGCATGCTATGATCGATGATCAAAGTCGCCGTTCAGTTCTAAAAGGATTGTCGCTTTCTGTAGCAAGCACGGTTGGAAGCAGTGCTGCTGCGACTGCGGATATCGGGCCTGCCACACCCGCGCGCCGAATGGCATCTGCGCTACAGCTACGGATCGCTGCAGCGCGCCATCAATTAGCCGGAACGCGAAGTGTCAATCCAGTGCATGATATCGAACGGGGCGAAGCGCACAGATTTTTTTGCAAAGGGCTACCGCACGATGAAAATGGTCGCGTCCTTCCCAACAGTTATGACGCGCTCAATGATATGCTGGCAAATCAAGATCGCACCGCCGCTTGGCTTGTTTATGGTAAGCAGGGGCGCCCGCTCAATAATCCATTATCAGGGCATGGTTTTGCACTAGCAGGATCAGATCCTCAAAGCCTGTATATTCCTCCGCCGTCGAATTTTGAATCGGACGAAACAGCAGGGGACATGATCGAGCTTTATTGGATGAGCCTGCTGCGCGATGTTCCGTTCTCTGAATATCAAGAGTCTGAACTCGTCGGTGCGGCGGTCAAGGAATTGACAGCCCTTGGGCGGGTGCCATCGAGACTGCCAGCATCTGCGCCGTTGGCATGGCAGTATCTTGATGCCGGCAGCGGATTGGCTGGGCCAACTGTCAGTCAGTTTCTGCTTTTGAATATTCCCTATGGGCCAAGCAATATTGCTCAAACTTACCCTTGCAGCACTCCGGGACAGACTTTTCTTGATACGATATCCGAAATGTTGAAGATCCAGTCTGGTAATATCCCTGATCGTAAGACTAGGTTTTTGGATGCTCCAAGATATTTGATTTCAGGCCGTGATCTTGCTGAATATGTCCGGCGCGATTTTACATATCAGCCATTTCTCAACGCTGCATTAATTATCATGGCATCTGGTGATTCCGCTTTTTCTGATAATGATCTGAGCCGCCGTCGCGCGGGTTATGCCAATGACATATTGTTTGGTGATAAAAGTGTGCTGTCACTGCTGGGAGAGGTATCCTTGACTGCTCAAAAAGCAGCATTTTTTCTTAAATGGCAATGCTTTCGCCGGTTGCGACCCGAAGAGTTGGGGCTTCGGGTGGCGATGCATAGGCAGGGGCTGGCCAATTTTAAACTACCAAAAGTGCTTTTGGATTCGCAAGGCGTTGCCCGCGCTGAAGAGAAGTATGGGCGCGCGCTACTTGTGCAGGCCTACCCGGAAGGAAGCCCGCTCCACCCAAGCTATCCAGCAGCACATGCAGTAAATGCCGGTGCCTGCGGTACGATCTTAAAAGCATTCTTTGACTCTGAACATGTTATAAGAACACCTGTAAAACCGTCAATAAATGGCCATATGCTAATGCCTTATAATGATACTGCTTTGATTGTTGCAGATGAGATTGATAAATTAATAATTAATATTTCTGTAGCGCGTTCTTTTGCAGGAGTGCATTTTCGTTCTGATAATTTATCTGGAATTGTTCTTGGCGAGCAAATTGCTATATCTTTTCTACAGGATTATGCCCGCACCATTCCAAGAAGGTTCTCTGGATTTATGCTTCGTACTTTTGATGGACGGCAGCTTAAAGTTACATCATCTGAAATCATTCACCAGAAATAAAGGAAAATCTATGCGGTACCTTATCCTATTTTATTCACTATTAATAGTTAGTGTTGGTGCGTGCAGCAACCCGCAGTCAAATGTGGCGGCTTCGAAGTCGATAAAGGTTGTGTACCATCTCAGCGAAGATGGGTCACAGGCGTATCGCGCCCTCAATAACATTGCCAACCAGCTTCGTGCTGATCCTGAAGTAAAAATTGTCGTCGTCGCTTATGGCAAGGGACTAGAGTTTCTGAAGCGGGGCATGATATCATCAGACAGCAATTCAGCTTTTGTGGACGCTGTTGTGCCGTTGCAGAAACGCGGTGTTCAATTCCGGGTTTGTCGCAATTCGATGAATGCCATGCGGCTTGATGCCGGTGATATGATTGATGAGGTTGCGATTGTGCCATCGGGGATCGCTGAGATCGTATCGCTTCAGGCTCGCGATGGCTATGCTTATGTTCACCCTTGATATCGTGCGCCACGCCTGCCTATTGACTGCACTGCGGCAGGCTCACCGGTGATAATGAATTTTGTTCAACAAGTTGCAAGCGTCGGGAGTGGCGTTCTTGTTGGCTTTTCGCTTGGAATGGTTGGCGGTGGCGGTTCGATTCTGGCTACACCGCTGATGGTGTATCTGATCGGGGTAGCGAACCCGCATGTCGCGATTGGCACCAGCGCTGTAGTCGTTGCGATCAACGCCGCTATCGGTCTGACAGCCCACGCTAGATCACGCAACGTGAATTGGCAGTTTGGCCTCTCATTTGCCGCCGCTGGCGTTATGGGATCGTTGACGGGTTCGACATTAGGGAAGCTTATTAACGGCGAGCGGTTGTTAATATTATTTGCAATGCTCATGATTGTTGTAGGTTTGTTCATGCTTGAACAACGCAAGGCCCCGACACAACCGATGGTTGTGATGAATGTGTCAACGGCATCAAAACTTGGTGGTGTTGGCCTCAGTACGGGCCTGTTGGCCGGATTTTTCGGAATTGGCGGCGGATTTTTGGTCGTTCCGGGATTAATAGGTGTCACCCGGATGAATATTATTACAGCTATCGGGACATCTTTGATTCCGGTACTGGCAATCAGCCTGACAACGGCGTTAAATTATGGGGCATCAGGTTTGATTGATTGGCCTCTTGCATTTATGTTTGTTACAGGAGGCTTCGTCGGCAGCCTGTTGGGTGCGCAAGCAGCAAAGCAGCTATCGCAATCGCGGCAACGTCTAAATGGAATATTCGTAGTTCTGATTTTTATAATTGCTTCCTACATGATGATTAACGGAATTAATAAAATATTGTAAATATATATTGAAGTCGCAATGTAATCGGAGATAATTTTATGAATATGCTCAATGTTTATGAACACGGTAATGTTGTATCAAATAGCAAGGTGCGGCATATAAACTGGATAGTAAAGGCAACTATTGCGAGTGTTGTCACTGGATTTAGCTTGACCACGCTCGCAGCGCCAACTTCACGGGCTTGGGCACCATATTCGGAAGTTTATGGTATTTTTGCAAAATTCTTAGCTATACCGGCTGAAGAGCGAGATACATTGTCGTTTCGCCTCCGCATTAAACCCCCTGCATCGATAACACGGACTGATCAAATCGACCTGCGGATGGGGCTTGTCACTGGTGCGCGCCGTATCGAGATCAGTCCCGATTGGATGATGTTGCTGCCCATCGACCCAGCCTTGGCCAAGAGCAACCTGACGATCGCCACCAATCTTATTATTGGCCAGTCGCTAATATTAAAACCGGAACTGGTAATGAAGCCTCAACCTGGGCTAAATTGGAACTATGCTCAGTTAGCGCACTCACTTGATCAAGCCAATAAGGCAGTACGCGCTCAGGCAGGAGTGTGGGCTATGTTCGCGCCCAAATCCAAGGAGGTGCTGATGACGTTTGACAAAGCAACGGTCACCGTGCGGCTGCAAACAACTAAAGGCGTCCGGAATATTCCCGTCAGCGCCAATGGCGAGGCTAAATTGCTGCTTGATTCTGCGCTGGTACGGCAGCAGGCGACCATTATTATGTCAGCAGCACCTCGCGAGACGCGCCCGCTGTTTTCATCGACAATTGCTGTAAAGGTGGATTCAGATACCTGATACGCAGGTACGGAGCCAAGGCCTAGGCTCATGACTTATTAAAGCGCTTGCATGAGTTTTGAGAGGTTGATTCAAT
>JBBTEI010000004.1:0-32063 GCA_038042405.1 Pseudomonadota bacterium | reverse complement strand
TCATCGCCCTTTTCATGGCCGATCACCATCACGCGCTGCCCGGCAATTCGCCCCAAGCCGCATTGGATTGCCTGATCATCGCCAAACCCACGGTCACCCGAAAGCGGTATGAAATCATCGAAAAGTTGTGCGACGTAATGTTTGAAATGCGGGCGCTCGGGATGGCGCGCGACCTGCGTTTTCTGCCACGGGGTCAGGCGACTATAGGTATCGGCCAACAACTTGTTGGCCTTTGCTTCAAGCTTGACGAGTTCGGAATCGATGTTCGCGGTGCCCCCGCTCGCCGCATCGCGTAATTCTCCGATGCGCGCCTGAAGCTCCGCAATCGGCTTTTCAAAATCCAGATAGGCTACCATGCCAGCGGATTAGGGCCGCCGCGCCGCTAGGTCAACGAGTGGATGTGCCTTGTTAACCAGATCGACCAAACGCCTGCTATCAACATGCGTGTAAATCTCGGTCGTCGCGATATCGGCATGGCCAAGCATTGTTTGGAGCGCGCGCAAATCGGCCCCTCCTTCGAGCAAGTGCGTAGCAAAGGCATGGCGCAGAACATGCGGGCTGACCCGTTGTGGCGGGATACCCGCATCGGCGGCCAATGTCTTGATCATCTGGAAAAGTCTGACGCGGCTGAGATGCGATTTGCCGGATGGAAAGAGCCAGTAGCTACCTGAAGGGCGGACATTCATCCAAACCGAAACCGAGGCGCGTGCGCGCGCCGACACCGGCACAAGCCGCTCCTTGCCGCCCTTTCCCTTCACAATCGCATAGGGTTGATCGTGCCGGATGGCCCGGTGATCAAGCGACACCAACTCTGTTGCGCGGAAGCCCGACCCGTAAAGCAGTTCGACAAGTGCCGAGAGGCGAAGCGTTGCTCGACAATCACATATTAAGCCAAGCCGTCGATCAAGCTCACCAAATAATTTGGCGATATCGTCGTGGCTGAGAATTTTGGGAAGCGGCCTTACATTCGCAGGTTTGGCAAGTGCGTGCGACGGATCGTCGGCGCGTAACGACTCATCGACCAGAAATCCGAAAAATCGCCTAAGCGCGGCCGATTTGCGTGAAAGGCTTGATTTGGCAAGGGCTGACCATGCCATAGAAAGCTGCCCAAGATCAGCCACCGTCGCACGCGACAATCGCCTATTGAGCAGCGCCGACGCCGCGTTCAAATCGCTGCCATAGGCCATCAGCGTGTTGCGCGAAGCGCCCGCTTCTGCAGCAAGCATTTCAAGGAAACGGTTTATGAGAAGCGTATCGGCGCCTGCGTCCAATGCCTAACTCCTAGTAAGTGCCTCAGCGGCAATCATCCGCGCTTCATTGGCATAACCCACCCGGCGTAGCGCTGAGATGACATGATAAAGCTGGACTGCGGGAATATCCTTGAAATTCTGCTTTTGCAGCCCGATCGCGCATAAAAGCGCAACCGTCGCGGGTTCATTGCCCATGACAGCGCGTTGTAGCGCGCGCGTCCACCGTGTTTGCGTACCAATCGGAACAGCAAGATCTTCTGCCATGGGCTCAACATCCTTGGCATCGATACGGCCAAGCCCCGCCATCGCCGCAAAAATAAATTCACCGCGCCGTGCATTTTCATTACCTGCATTGCTTTGATAGCTACGAATGCGGCCTAGGCTCCACTCGACAACTTTTGAAGGGCTGCCAACTGCAAGCAGACCCCATGCCCGCATGGCGGGATCGCCGCTCGCATCATTCACTTGCTTTGCCCAGCGCGATGCCTGCACATCAAGCCCGGCCGACAGCATTGAAGCAATCAAACGATCAATATCTTCCGCAGCCTCATCGCTAGGCTGTAAGCGGCCAGCGGCGCGTGCGGTGACAATTAACCGGGCATAGCGCGTTGGCTCGGATTGGGTTTGCACATCCCAAAGTTGACGCATGGCTTCAAGCCGCCGAGGTGTTGCTTGCGCGGCATAGGCCGCCCGCAACATTGTGAAAGGTTTGTCATTGGCATCAGCAGGATCGGTGACATCACTCACAGCGCCATAGTGATCAACAAGCGCTGCACTCGATAAAACGCCAAGCGATGCCGCGATCTCTGCGCTTGCGGTGCGATCATTAACCGGCAGAAGCGGCGCACGCGCGAGCCATGCTCGAACCTGTGGGCCAGCGCCTGCCATCAACCGATCTGGAATGACAAGCCCAGTCGCAGTCGCCAAACCATAGCGCCACGCGGTGAGGATGCTAACATCATCCCATTCGATCACGACTGCCCGGCGCGTATTGCCCCCGGCACCAACCACTTTTTCGGCCAGAAGCCCGTCAATCCCGCGCCCCGGGCCTTTCGAACGGACGCCGTCAATCTGCGCGCTTGCTTGTGCAGATTCACCAGCCAACGCCGAGCATATTGCACGCACGGCACGCCATGCCGGCTCCTTGCTCACCTCAAGCGCTGATTCAACCAGCGGACACAGACCCGCAGGATCAGCATTTGCAAGCGACGCCTGCATCGCAACTTCAAACATTTTGGGTGTAAACTGGTCAACGTCGACGCTTTGCACCATCAGCCGCGCAGCGTCCGCTTCTCCCATCCTGATCAGTAACCACGCCCGCTCGGCCACCCAATCCGCTCCTGATACACCGGCTGGGGTATCAACCTTGCTGGTCAGGGCGCGGCGCAACAGGATAGATGTCCACCGCGAAGCAATTGGTGCATGCAGTTTTCGCATCAGCACCGAGAGATAATGACCATTGGCCCGGCCAAAAGCGGCTGGGCCCATGCCACCACCTTCAGCATCAATAATCCCGATATTGGCGGTTGAGCGACGTGCGCCAGGCGGCAAGTCTTGAAGTACAGGCGGTGTCAGCACTGCCAACGCTGCTTTTTCTTCCTCGGTCAGCGGCCCGGTTAAATCCAACGGCACAGCGTTTGGATCGGTTGGTTGAGGTGCGGGCGATGATGACGCGCCACTGCTTGGCAATTTCAGCGACGCATCCGGCAAAAGATCAATCGGCTTTTGTGGTTTGTCATCGGCAGGCTTTGGCTCAGGCTCGGGTTCACCAAAGCCCGGCGGGAGCAATGACTTGGGATTGTCCTGACTGAGCGCAGGGATCGCAGTTAGAAATGCAGCGGTCGCAAACAGCGCAACGAGCGAAGATTTATTTCCCAAGCGCATCAAGCGACACAGCCTTTTCCTTGCGCGCCATCGGTTGTTCGGAGACGCGGCTCGACAAATATAAAGCGACAACAATCAGGATGACAGGCACAATCGCCCATCGTAACATTTTTTGCATTCAATATTCCAATTGCGAACAATAACCGCGCGCCTTTTGCCCGATTGCATAGGCGTGTGTATAGCCCCCCCTGTCATGATCGTTCAGAATATTCGCCATAGCCTGAAAATTGACCGCCCAATCGTGTTGGTTGGCCTGATGGGCGTCGGAAAATCGACCATTGGGCGTAAGCTGGCCGGCGTGCTCGGGATCGATTTTGTTGATGCAGATATTGAGATTGAAGTCGCTGCCGGGCTTACAATATCCGAAATTTTCGAAAAATATGGTGAGGATATTTTTCGTGATGGCGAACGGCGTGTTATCAGAAGACTGATCGACGGTCGGATAAAAGTGGTTGCGACCGGCGGCGGCGCATTCATGAACGAGGCGACCCGCGCACTCATCCTTGAAAGGGCAACTGCCGTGTGGATCGATGCCGACGTAAATATTCTTGCAGAGCGCGTAAGTCGCCGTGATACGCGTCCACTCCTCAAGGGGAAAGACGCGACATCAGTATTGCGGGCGCTTGCGGAGGTGCGCAATCCTATTTACCAGCTCGCCCATATTCACGTCCGCAGTGAAGTCGTCCCGTCAGATGTGACGGTTGATGCAATCTTGGAAAAATTATCATGACACGCGTGAAAGTTGGCTTGGATGCGCGGAGTTACGATATCATCATTGCGGCCAATGCGCTTGATTGCGCGGGTGCCACATTGGCCGAATATGCGCGCGGTGGGCGGCTAACGGTGGTGACTGATACCAATGTGGCCACCCATGTTATGCCACGGTTGAAGTCCGCACTTGCCAAGGCTTACATCGAAGTCGATGCAATTATCCTTCCTGCCGGGGAAGCGACCAAGAATTGGGATCAACTTGCCAGCCTGTGCGACGCGCTATTGTCTCGCGGGATCGAACGCAGTGATGCCATCATTGCGCTTGGCGGCGGTGTCATCGGTGATCTTGTCGGATTCGCCGCTTCAATCCTCAAGCGCGGATGCCGCTTCATCCAAATCCCCACCAGCCTGCTCGCCCAGGTGGATTCATCGGTTGGCGGCAAGACGGCGATCAACAGCGCAGCGGGCAAAAATCTGATCGGTGCATTTTATCAACCCGCACTCGTGCTGATTGATCCGACCGTGCTTGATAGCCTTCCGGAACGGGAACTGCGTGCAGGCTATGCCGAGGTTGTAAAATATGGCCTGATTAATGATTTTTCCTTTTTTGAATGGTGTGAAGTCAACGGCGCAGCGCTGCTTGCTGGCGACTGGCGCGCGCAAATCTATGCCATCGAAACAAGCGTCCGCGCCAAGGCTGCGATCGTCGAAGCCGATGAACGCGAGACCAAGGATGCGCGCGCGCTGCTCAATCTTGGCCACACCTTTGGTCACGCGCTTGAGGCCGAGCATGGCTTTTCGGATCATTTGCTCCACGGTGAAGGCGTTGCAGCCGGTATGGCGCTTGCTTTCCGCTATTCGGCCAGCCTCGGCCTATGTTCAGGAAAAGTTGCCGGACGCGTAGCGGCGCATCTGATGCGTGTAGGCTTGCCTTATGGTCTAGCGAGTGCACGAACAGATGCCGATGGTGCTGCACTCGTGGCGCATATGATGCACGACAAGAAAATGGCTAACGGCACCCTCGCGTTCATCCTCGCGCGCGACATTGGCGAAGCCTTTGTCAGCCGCGATGTGCCTCTTGATGATGTTGCCGCGTTTCTTGACCGTGAACTAAACTCCTGATCGCCACGCAGTATAGGCGCAGGCCAGCCAACCAATAATTATGATAGTCCCACCAATCGGCGTAATCGCGCCAAACCAACGCGGAGCACCGAGCGCCATTGCATAAAGTGAAACCGAAAAAATCAGGCTTCCAATTAGCAACATCCAAGCTGCGTTAGGGAATCGCTGCATTATCACCAACACAGCAACCGCATGAATAAGCTGGTAAAATCCGCCTGTTTTCAGCCATTCAATCGCAGCACCCTGCGCTGCATGTGCGCCAAAAGCACCCGCCGCGATTGCCATTGCTGCTGAAAGTGCGGCTATGATCGTAAGTGCGTACATGCTTAAGCTCCCGCCCGTTTTTGCGCAGGCACATACAAAGGGCCCGGCCCTGCGCGCATGTCGCCTGTTGAGCCCTGCGCCTCAAGGCGCGCAAGGTCATGATCGCGGTAGCGTCGTTCAATCACAAGGATTTCCTCATCGCTTGCCCCAAGGGCTTGGAGCGCATCAATAGCCATCTTAACTGCGGACTCGAACAATTCGCGCGTTGCCCCTGCAAGATCAAGGTTGCGTACAGCGATCAACTGCCGCCGGTCAAACGCGCGCATGAAAATCGCTGCCTGCGGGAAGGCTTCAAGAATCGGTTGAAGCTCCTTCGGCCCAAGCAGCCGGTCATCCACACAAAAGGCGATAATTTGCGCCTCATCGCCGCCCGCACGTCTCAACAGGTCGATCCGTCGTCCATCCCCGTAATACACTTTTGCGCCAAAACTGCCGCTCACCTCAATCTGCTCGGGCTTCACGTCAATAAGTGTCACTGAAACGCCGTGGGCGCTGAGCATCTGACCCACAGTTTGGCCAAAACGGCCAAAACCAACAACAATCGCCTTGGATTGATCGGCATGTTCGGGCCCATCGGGTAAATTGCCATCTTCCTTCCGCGCATATTCAAAGCGCCGTGCGATCATCAGCAAAAACGGCGTCGTTGCCATAGATAGCGTCACAATTGCGCCAAACAGACTGGCCGCCTGCGGCTCGATAAGCAGCGCCCCTTGCGCCTGTGCAAACAAAACAAAGCCAAATTCGCCACCCTGGCTCAATAACAGGCCAAGCCCGAATGCCGGACGCGTTGCCAACCCGAACAATCGCGCAATGCCGAAAATAACACCCGTTTTAATCACGACCAGCGCGGCGGCCATTCCAATCACAAACAGCGGATTAGCAATCACTGCGCCAACATCAAGCACCATCCCGACAGCCATAAAAAATAGCCCGAGCAGGATCGAACGAAACGGCTCAACATCAGCCTCAATCTCATGGCGATAGGGTGAATCTGCAAGCATGACACCCGCTACAAACGCCCCAAGCGCAGTCGAAAGATGAAGCGATTCCATCACCGCTGCACTGGCAAAAACTGTAAATAGACCAACAACAACAAACAGTTCCCGTTCGCCAAGACGGCCGGTAAGCCGGAGCAGCGGCTGGATAATGAACCGCCCGGCAGCCACCAGACCGAAAATCGCGCCAACCGTATAAAGCGCAAGCAACCAGCCCGGTGGCGTCGACGGGTCGGCCGGAGCCCGAGAAAGTGCGGCAATAATTGTTATCAGCGGAACAATCGCCAGGTCCTGAAACAGCAATACCGAAAATGCACGTTCGCCAAACGGCGTATTCATGCGCCCCGATGATTTGAGGCTCGGCAAAACCTGTGCGGTGGAGGATAAAGCAAGCGGAAGGCCAAGCGCAATTGCCGCGCCCACGGTAAATCCGGTGGCGAGATAAATCATAATCGCAAGCGAAACGCCGCATAGTGCCACCTGCACAAAGCCAAGCCCGAATATATCGCGCTTGAGACGCCAAAGCCGCGCGGGGCTAAGCTCAAGTCCGACAAGAAACAGCAGCAGCGCAATCCCGATCTCGGCAATTGCCAGCTTTGATTCGCCGCCCGCAACAAGCCCAATGCCCGACGGCCCGACGAACGCGCCTGCCAGCAAATAGCCAAGCACCGCACCCAGCCCGAGCTTGCGAAACAGCATCACAAAGCCAAGGCCTGCGCCCAACAGCACAACGCCTTCACGCAACATTGTGACGGTTTCCGGGCTTGGCCCTGCCATTAGCGTGCGGCTTCGTGTGCGGCCTCTGCCACTGCATCAAAGGCAAGCAGAATCGAAGCGTGGCGGGCACGATGTGGAATTGCAGGCGCAAAAATCAGAAGGCCCGGCCATGTCCCTGGATCAGCACGAGTATCCGCCAAAAATGCTGCGAGCGCATCACGTGCGCTATTAAGCTCATCCACGCTTCGTCCATGTGCATGTGCTGCCATCAACGCAGCCGAGGCTTGGCCAAGCGCACAGGCGCGCACCTCAAGACCGAGCGCGTCGATAGCACCATCTGTATCAAGCCTTACATCGACAGTAACGCGGCTGCCGCACACGGACGAGCGCTTCTCGACGCTGGCCTGCGCATCGGGCAAGCGCTTGAAATTGGCTGTCGATGTCGCGAGCTTGAGTATCTCGTTATTATAAAGCGTCATTTTGAGTCTGCCGCAGCAGGCGCACCCGCATTTTTGCGGCGATCACCAATAAAATCAACGAGCGCACCCGACGTTGCATTGAGCAGCGGATAGGTTCGCGATTCGATCATCCAGTCCGGTCGTTCAGATTTTCCGCCAAAAATTGTATCGTAGGCGAGTGAGGCGAAAAGAAACATGATTGATCCCGCAATCAAACCTTTAAGCGCCCCGAAGCCAAGGCCAAGTGCGCGGTCAAACGGGCCGAGTATCGATGATTTTGAGGCTTGGCCAAACCAGTTCGCACAATAGCGTCCAGCAAGAAATGTCCCGCCAAAAATAACCGCAAAAGCGAGCACCGAAGCTCCCGCACTCGTTCCTACACGCTCAACCAGCGCCGCCGCAATTGTGCCGTGAAACAGCTTGACCGCAGCAATGGCCGCCACCCACGCGGCGAGCGAAAGCGTCTCGGTTACAAAGCCGTTTTGCAGCCCGCGAACACCAAACCAGCCAACCAAAAGCAATATAATGATATCAAGCGCTGTCATGATCGCCTCATAGGCGCTCCACCTTGTGCGAGTCGAGCCTCAACCGCGCCCGAGCATATGATCAACCAGCGCACCAAGCCGCGAAAAGCTGGAAAGTTTGATGCCATACCCGTCAGCCTTGGTCGTCGCTGGCACAAAGGCGCGTTCAAACCCCAGTTTCGCGGATTCCTTAAGCCGCAGCCCGGCATGGGCAACCGGACGCACTTCAGCCGAAAGCGCAATTTCGCCGAAAATAATCGCTGTCGGCGGAAGTGGACGTTCTGAGAGTGCTGAAACCAGCGCCGCCGCTACCGCCAAATCCGCAGCCGGATCAGACAGACGATACCCGCCTGCAATGTTGAGATATACTTCGCACGTTGAAAAACTAAGCCCGCAGCGCGCTTCAAGAACGGCAAGGATCATCGCAAGCCGTCCACTGTCCCAACCAACCACGGCGCGGCGCGGGGTGGCCCCGCTTGCCAGCCGGACAACGAGCGCCTGCACTTCCACCAGCACGGGCCGCGTACCCTCAAGGGCTGGAAACACTACCGTTCCCGTCACGGATTCGTCACGCTGTGTCAGGAATAATGATGACGGGTTGGCCACCTCGCCCAGCCCGCCTTCTTCCATCGCGAACACGCCGATTTCATCGGTACCGCCAAAGCGGTTCTTGATCGCGCGCAAAATACGGTATTGATGGCTGCGTTCGCCTTCAAAGCTCAGCACGGTATCGACCATATGTTCAAGCACGCGTGGGCCAGCGATGCTCCCGTCCTTGGTGACATGGCCAACAAGGACAACCGCCGTGCCGCACTGCTTGGCAAAACGGATAAGCTCCTGCGCCGATGCACGCACTTGGCTGACCGTGCCCGGCGCACCTTCAATCAAATCGCTGTGCATCGTTTGGATCGAATCGATGACCAGCAGCGCAGGCGGCGCACCCTGCCCCAATGTCGTGAGAATATCTCGCACCGAAGTGGCCGCCGCGAGTTGTACCGGTGCGCCACCAAGTCCGAGTCGCCGCGCGCGCAACCGGACTTGATCGGCCGCCTCCTCACCCGAAACATAGGCGACTACGCGTCCTGTCAAGGCGATCTTCGCAGCCGCCTGAAGCAGCAGGGTCGATTTGCCAATGCCTGGATCACCGCCAATCAGCGTTGCCGAGCCAGCCACAAACCCGCCACCAAGCGCGCGATCAAATTCGGCAATTCCGCTCGGCATCCGCTCAGGCAGCGCAACATCGCTATCAAGCCCGACCATTTCAAACGCGCGGCCACCGGTCTGTAGATCATGTTTGGCACGAAACGGCGTGACCACTGCACCCGCATCCTGAACCATCGTGTTCCATTCGCCACAATCGGCGCATTGCCCCGCCCACTTGTTCGTCACCGAACCACACGCATTACAGGCATAACGGGTTTGAGGCTTTGCCATGATCACCTTAACATAGAACGAAAAAAGAACATATTCCCCGATTGCCAGCGGGTCAATAGCCTGTCACTCTCAATTTATGCGCGAGAAAGAACTTCGCCTTGCCCTCATCTGTTACGGCGGGATCAGCCTAGCGATCTATATGCACGGGATCACTAAGGAAATCTGGCGCGTCGCGCGGGCAAGCCGGTCATTCCATAAAGGGCTCCCCCCCGAAAACCGCGTGGAAGCGGCTTATGTCAGATTGCTTGCTTTGATCGCATCGCATGACGATCTCAAATTGCGCATTCTTCCTGATATTATCGCTGGTGCGAGTGCGGGCGGGATTAACGGGATATTTCTCGCACAGGCAATCGCAAGCGGCGAATCACTTGATCCGCTGACCGAAATGTGGCTCGAAAAAGCTGACGTCGATGAATTACTCGATCCCGACGCCCGGCCATTTTCGCGCTTTTCCAAATTTTGGGCAACGCCGCTTGTCTGGCTCGCACTCGGTCGGCGAAGCGGCACCGTCCAGCGGACTGTTGCTGCCGAAGCACGGGACGAGGTGCGCGCCAAGGTGTCGCGGTTGGTGCGTGCACGTTGGTTTGAGCCACCCTTCGGCGGACAGGGCTTCACAACGATGCTGCTCGACGCATTTGATGCCATGAAGGCAGGGCCGATTGGCGAACGGCTGATTCCCAAAGGCCAACCACTGGATCTATTTGTAACCGTCACTGATTTTGGCGGCTATTGCGAACAGCTACGACTCAACAGTCCGTCAGAAATAATCGAGACAGAACATCGGCTTACACTAAGCTTTTCAGACCGGAGAGAAAAAGTGGGCGGGCTTGGCGATAGTGTTGAACTTGCGTTTGCGGCGCGTGCAACCGCGAGCTTTCCGGGGGCGTTTCCGCCTTTGAATGTTGCGGAAATTGATCGTGCCTTGGCAGCGCGCGGCCGCGCTTGGGATACGCGCGCGGCATTTCTGTCCCGTATTTTGCCTGGCCACGGCGATGAAACCGAAAATGCGGTTTTGATTGATGGCTCGGTTCTTGCCAACGCGCCGTTCAAGCCTGCGCTCGATGCACTGCGCGATCGTCCGGCACGGCGCGAAATTGACCGTCGTTTTGTTTATATTGATCCAAAACCCGGCATTCAGGCGGTCAGCCTCACCAAAAAAGGCAAAACCCAGCTCCCCGGATTTTTCAGCACGATCTTTGGCGCAATGTCAGATATTCCGCGCGAACAGCCGATAAGAGATAGTCTTGAAGCAATAGAAGCCCGCTCGACCCGGATCCGCAGGATGCAGCATATTATCGACGCGCTACGCCCCGATGTTGAGGCTGCTATCGAGGGGCTGTTTGGCCGTACCTTCTTTCTTGATCACCCAACTGCGCCAAGAATCAAAGCATGGCGCAACAGAGCGCAAGAGCGTGCTGCACGCGACGCAAACTATGCGTTTTCTGCCTACGGACACATTAAATTGTCAGGCATTGTTGAAGAACTTGCCGGGTTCGCGGCGAAGCGAGACGCCCATCTCCGGGGTGCAAAATTTGACGATTTTCGCCACATACTGTGGACCGAAGTGCGCGCGCGCGGGATCGATCAGGTGACTGGCGGGCTTGGAAAAGGCGCAACCCCCGCCGCTATCGGATTTTTTCGCGATCATGATCTTGGCTTTAGGATCAGGCGGCTACGCTTCGTCATCCGCACACTGCGAATCCGCATAGATCAGCGCGCGTTTGATGGAGCCGAGGCGGAACCGCTGCGTGCCAAATTATTTATGTTGCTTGCGCGCTATCTCGACCGCGAAAGCATCAATTATTATCGCGATTTTGACGATAGCAGCGCTGCCACCTTCCTTGACGATGTGGCACGCCAGCGAGCATTATCCCAGCTTGACGGCGAGACAGATGCCGAACTTGCCGAAGCGCTGGCCAACGCCCCAAAGGCAGCGCGGCATGCTGTGCTGTTCGCCTATCTTGGGTTTCCCTTTTATGATGTTTCAACGCTGCCGCTACTCCAGGGCGAAGGTTTAAGCGAATTTGATCCCGTCAAGATTGACCGGATTTCGCCAGAGGATGTTACGGTGGTGCGGCGTGGCGTTGCTGAAACGCTCAAAGGCATTCAGTTCAACAGTTTTGGCGCGTTTTTCAGCCGGGCTTATCGTGAAAATGATTATCTTTGGGGGCGTCTCCATGGGGCTGATCGCCTGTT
Source organism: Pseudomonadota bacterium (assembly GCA_038042405.1). GTDB lineage: Bacteria > Pseudomonadota > Alphaproteobacteria > Sphingomonadales > Sphingomonadaceae > Aquisediminimonas. Next base: position 20,448 of record JBBTEI010000004.1, on the reverse strand, counting down.
TGATATCATCTTGTCGGCAACCCAAGTGCCGCCTGCCGAAGCCAACGCGATCAAGCGTGAGTTACTGCTCGAAATCCTTGATGAAGAAGAAGGTCGCCTAACCAAAATTCCCGATTTATTCGCCAAAATCAGGCAGGAGATTGCGGCGAGCGTGGTGAGCGCGTAAACCCGTTACCGGGATGCAATAAATTGAGGTCGTGATGCAGTTTTTGAAAGCTATTTTTCAAGCATTTATTGTCGTTGTTGCGGCAATCTTTGCCTATAATAACTGGATTCCAGTGACTGTGAACCTTTGGGGCGGGATTGTGCTTGATACGGTGCTCCCCTTGCTTTTGCTGGTCGCATTTCTGATGGGTCTGCTGCCAGCCTTGCTGCTCTATCGTACCACGCGTTGGCGGCTTCGGCGCAAACTCGATTCAACAGAAAAAGCATTGGCGAGCGTTCAATCTGCCTCCGACACCCCGGTCTCGACCATGATTCCACCGACAGCCGCCCCCATGGCCGTGCCGCCGGGTGTTTCATGACCTCGCCAATCTATGTCGCGATCGACACACCCGAGCTTGAACGGGCAAAGCTGATCGCGGCCAAGGTAAAGGGGCATGTTGGCGGCATAAAGCTCGGCCTTGAATTTTTCTCCGCAAATGGTCGCGCTGGCATTCGTGAAATGGCAGCGCTTGATATGCCGATTTTTCTTGATTTGAAGCTGCACGATATTCCCAATACCGTAGCCAAGGCGGTGCAGGCGCTGCGTCCGCTCAAACCGGCCATTCTCACTGTCCATGCGGCAGGCGGTCGGGCGATGATGGAAGATGCAAAGGCGGCTGCACCCGAAGGCACAAAGGTTGTCGCCGTAACAGTGCTCACCAGCCTTGATGGCGACGATCTTCGCGCCATAGGGCTTAACGCCGATCCGCATGAGCAGGTTGAAAGGCTCACATTACTGGCAAAAGAAGCTGGGCTAGACGGCGTCGTCTGTTCAGGAAACGAAGTGCGCGCGGCAAAAAAGCTCTGGCCGCGCGGGTTTTTCGTCGTGCCCGGTGTTCGCCCTACACAAGGGCCGGTTGGTGATCAAAAACGTGTGGTGACGCCGCGTCAGGCGATCGATTCAGGCGCGTCTATTATCGTTGTTGGTCGCCCGATTACCCAGGCCGAACATCCCGGCGAAGCTGCGCGCGCGATTGAGGCAACGCTTTAGGCGCAGCATGACAATGGAAGTGAAAATCTGCGGGTTATCAACCCCCGAAACGCTTGATGCGGCCATAGCGGGCGGTGCCAGGCACATCGGTTTTGTCTTTTTTTCGCCAAGCCCGCGCAATGTTACCCCGGAACAAGCGGGTGCTTTGGCCGAACGCGTGGCTGGGCGCGCAAAAATTATCGGGTTGTTCGTTGATCCTGAGCCTGATTTTATCAACGCCATACGAACGCATGTGCCGCTCGATATTATTCAGCTTCATGGGAACGAACGCCCTGCCCTTGCCTCGCGCATTGGCATGGTAAATGGGCTTGAGGTTTGGAAGGCGGTGCCAGTTCGTAACCGTACCGACCTTGCGGTGGCAGAGCAATATCGCGGCGCGGCGCAACGCATTCTTTATGATGCAAAGCCGCCAAAGGGTGCCGATTTGCCGGGTGGCAATGGGCTTCGCTTTGACTGGAATTTGCTTCAAGGGCATAAACACTCGCTGCCTTGGGCACTTTCGGGGGGGCTTGATCCAAGTAATCTGGCCGAGGCTGCGCGTATAACCGGCGCAACGCTGCTTGACGTTTCATCAGGCGTTGAGTCGACCCCCGGCATCAAGGATGTGGACAAGATCGCCGCATTCCTTAAAGCAGCGTCGATATTATGACCCTTGCAAACTCACTCCGCTCCGGCCCCGATGATCGTGGCCATTTTGGCCAATTTGGCGGACGCTATGTCGCCGAAACTTTGATGCCACTCATCCTTGATCTTGAACGCGAATATCGCGCGGCAAAGATTGATCCTGCGTTTGCCGCGCAGTTTGATGATTTACTTGAACATTATGTCGGGCGGCCAAGCCCGCTTTATTTTGCCGAGCGGCTCACTGAGTACCTCGGCGGCGCGAAAATCTATTTCAAGCGTGACGAGTTGAACCACACCGGCGCACACAAGATCAACAACTGCATTGGCCAAATCCTGCTTGCGATGCGGATGGGCAAGACGCGGATCATCGCCGAAACAGGCGCCGGTCAGCACGGCGTTGCCACCGCAACCGTTGCCGCGCGCTTCGGCTTGCCTTGCGTCATCTTCATGGGCGCGCGCGATATTGAGCGCCAAGCGCCCAACGTATTCCGCATGAAGCTGCTCGGCGCGGAAGTCCGCGCGGTTGAAAGCGGCGCGCGCACGCTCAAAGACGCCATGAATGAGGCACTGCGCGATTGGGTCGCCAATGTGCATGACACATTTTACATCATTGGCACAGCGGCTGGCCCGCACCCCTACCCTGAATTGGTGCGCGATTTTCAAAGCGTCATCGGGCGTGAAGCACGCGAACAAATGCTAAAGCGCGAAGGTCGCCTGCCTGATTTGCTCGTCGCCTCAATCGGCGGCGGATCAAATGCGATAGGACTGTTTCACCCCTTCCTCGATGATCCCGAAGTAGCGATGGTCGGCGTTGAAGCCGCAGGCCATGGCCTCAACAAAGAACATGCGGCAAGCTTGGCTGGCGGACGCCCCGGCATCCTCCACGGCAACAAAACCTATCTCCTTCAGGACGAAGACGGCCAAATTGACGAGGCGCATAGCATTTCGGCTGGCCTTGATTATCCCGGCATCGGCCCGGAACATAGCTGGCTCCACGAAATTGGCCGCGTCGATTATCAAAGCGCGACCGATGTTGAGGCGCTCGAGGCGTTCAAACTACTCTGCAAGATTGAGGGAATTATTCCCGCACTTGAGCCTGCCCACGCGATCGCGGCGGTGATGCGGATCGCGCCAACAATGCCCAAGGATAAGATCATCATCGTCAACCTCTGCGGACGCGGTGATAAGGATATCTTCACTGTGGCCGAGGCGTTGGGGGTGACGTTGTGACCCGCCTCTCCGCCGCCTTCGCAAAACCCAACCCCGCCCTCGTCACTTTTGTGACCGGCGGAGACCCCTCTCCCGCTGATACCGGCGCGATCCTTGATGCGCTTGTCGCGGGCGGCGCAGATGTGATTGAGCTTGGGATGCCTTTCACTGACCCGATGGCCGATGGCCCCGCGATTCAGGAGGCCAATCTGCGCAGCCTGAGCGCCGGCACCAAAACGGCTGACTTGTTCGCCATCGCTAAAGCATTTCGCGCGCGCCACGCCGATATTCCGCTCGTTCTGATGGGCTACGCCAATCCGATGACGGTGCGCGGCGGCGATTGGTTTGCCGCCGCCTGCAAAGATGCGGGCGTTGATGGCGTAATCTGTGTTGATCTGCCGCCTGAAGAAGACGGCGAGCTTGGCCCCGCATTGCGCAATGCTGGCGTTAATTTCATCCGGCTTGCCACGCCGACCACCGATGCGGCGCGGCTGCCGCAGGTGCTTCACGGCGCATCAGGCTTCCTCTATTATGTCTCGGTCGCTGGCATCACCGGGAAGCAACAGGCCGCACAAACCAGCATCGAAAGCGCGGTTGCCAGGCTCAAGGCCGCAACCAAACTGCCCGTGGCCGTTGGCTTTGGTATTCGCACGCCTGAACAGGCCGCCGCAATCGGCGCGATTGCAGACGGCGTTGTCGTCGGCTCTGCTATCGTTGAACTCATCGGCGAACACGGCGCAAATGCCGCCGAGCCCGTCAAAAACTATATCGCGACATTGCGCGGGGCGCTAAATGGGGCGCGACAGGAGAAATCGGCATGAATTGGCTCTCGCGCGTCCGCAATGCGTTGCCCTTTATCGCGAAGAAGGAAACGCCCGATAATCTTTGGCACAAGTGCCCCGGTTGCTCACAGATGATCTTCGTCAAGGAATATGTCGAAAATCTCTCGGTTTGTCCGGCGTGCAACCATCATGGCCGGATTGGCCCCAATGAACGCTTCATGCAATTGTTTGACGAGAGCAATTGGCAGCCGCTGGCCAATCCAAAGACAGCCGAAGACCCGCTCAAATTCCGCGACACAAAGAAATATGCGGATCGGATCAAGGCCGCGCGCCTCGAAACTGGCGAGAGTGACGCGCTGCTCAATGCCAAGGGCAAGATACAAGGGCATGAGGTCGTCATCGGGGTTCAGGATTTCGCCTTCATGGGCGGATCAATGGGAATCGCGGTTGGCGAGGCGTTTATCGCAGGCATCCGCGCAGCGATTAAGGCAAATTGCCCCTATATCATCTTCACCGCTTCGGGTGGCGCGCGGATGCAAGAGGGCATATTGAGTCTGATGCAGATGCCCAAAATGACCGTTGGCGTGCAGGAACTTCATGACGCCGGCCTGCCTTATATCGTTGTCATGACTGACCCGACCTCGGGCGGTGTAATGGCCAGCTATGCTACGCTCGGCGATGTCCAACTTGCCGAGCCGCGCGCAACATTGGCCTTCACCGGGCGGCGCGTGATTGAAAATACCATCCGCGAAAAGTTGCCCGATGATTTCCAGACATCGGAATATCTGCTTGACCACGGGATGCTCGATATGATCGTTGTGCGCAGCGCTCTGCCCCAGACGCTGGCACGCTTGATGGGTTATCTTACGCCGCAAAAGGCTGCTGCTTGAAGCTAACCGATGGCTGATCACGCGCATAGTGATGATCCGGCGGTTCAGGCGCAGCTTAACCGTCTGACGATGCTCTCGCCAGGGCGCGATGTTCTCGGGCTTGAGCGGATCAGCGCTTTGATGGCGCGGCTCCGTAATCCCCATCAAAGCCTGCCGCCGGTATTTCATGTGGCGGGAACCAACGGCAAAGGCTCAACCTGCGCGTTCCTGCGGGCGGCATTAGAGGCAGCTGGCAAAAGCGTTCACGTCTATTCGAGCCCGCATCTGGTGCGCTTTAACGAACGGATCAGGGTCGCGGGAAAGCTGATCGGTGATGCAGCACTCGCGCCGCTTCTTGCCGAAGTGCTTGATTGTTCGAAAAATATCCACCCGAGTTTTTTTGAAGCGACAACGGCGGCAGCCTTGCTCGCCTTCGCACGAACGCCCGCTGATGCCGTGATTATCGAGGTCGGGCTTGGCGGGCGGCTAGATGCGACCAATATCATTGATCGGCCATTGGTCTGCGGAATCGCGCAACTCGGAATTGATCACCAGAGCTTCCTCGGTGAAACACTGATCGAGATTGCGGGTGAAAAGGCGGGCATCGCCAAATCTGGCGTACCGTTGGTCACGATGAAATACCCCACCGGGATTGCGGAGAAAGTTGGCGAAGGTGCCGCGCAGCGTGGGGCTATCTGGCATCCCAAATCTTCAGATTGGGATTCAATAATCTATAATAATATGCTGCAATATAAAGATATATCGGGAAAATTAGTGTTGCCATTGCCGGTCATGGCGGGGCATCATCAGGCTGATAATGCCGCACTTGCGATTGCGATGCTGCGGCATCAATCGGCAATCGCGGTGCCCGAATCCGCGCTTCGTGCGGCGATGGGGTGGGCGCATTGGCCTGCCCGTTTACAGCGGCTTGCACCGGGGCCGCTAACGGGCACCCGAGAAGTCTGGCTGGATGGCGGCCATAATGAAGCCGCAGGTAAGGTAATCGCCGCGCATTTCGCCCGTATCCTGCCGCCCGATGCTAAACTGCACATCATTGCCGGGGTGCTCGCCAATAAGGATGCCAAAGGCTTGCTCAGCCACTTCGCTGGACTAGCTGACCGTCTGATCGCAATTCCGGTTACCGATCACCCCTGCCACCCCCCGCAGGATTTGGCCGATATCGCGAGCTTATTGGGCATGACAAGTGCCACTGCAAACGGACTGGAAGATGCCGTAGCGCAAAGCGGCGACGCCCCCCTCCTGATCCTCGGCTCGCTCTACCTCGCGGGTGATGCGCTCAAGGCGAATGAGCAGGTGCCTGAATAACAGATCTATTATTGCGATTGACTTGCAATAGCATTTACACCACTCTCCGAATCATGATTGGAGAGCGATAATGCAGCGTGACACTAACCCAATTTCAATCCTGCTTCCCCACCCCGCACCGGTTTCACCTGAGCAACGGCTGTTACTTTATGCAGTCCGCAGGATCGGCGCACACGGATTGAATGATGCCCACGCCGCTAACGCAATGCTCGGCACCTTCGGGCAAAGCTACCGGCGTCCACTCATTCTACTGCGCGCTTTCCTTGCCGAAACAGCGCGCGCATCCAAATTGAAGATCACTATCGCCGGCTGCTGCTGCGGGCGGATGACGCGCGATGAAACGATGCTGATCGATACGCTCGTTCTTGCGGTCAGCGATCCCCACGCTGCGCATCAATTACTCGCGACTTGCCTCGGGACATGCGATTGCCTCGGCGCGCTTACATCGGCGCAGGCGCTCAATCACGCATTCGAGGATTTGGGGCGACGCTTGCGTTAGGCGTTATTGCTTCTCATCCCCCGCAGTGCCAAGCGCGCTATCAACCATGCCCGTGCGTATCATCCACCAGAAAAGGAGAATGCCCGGCAACGCCAGCAGCGTGGTGAGCAGGTAGAAATCCACATAACCCAAGCCTTCGATCATCCAGCCCGCTGTCGTCCCTGTAAGGAAGCGTCCGACGACGCTCGCCCCGGCAGAAATCAGCGCATATTGTGATGCTGTGAAACGCAAATCACAGAGTGCCGCGAAATAGGCAACGACGACGACCCCGCCGTACCCGCTGGCGATATTTTCAAAGCCAATCGCGCCCGCCATGCCCCAGTTGCTATGCCCCGCCGCTGCAAGCGCTGCAAAGCTCAGGTTCGAAATCCCCATCAGGATCAGCGCGAGCAAGACGGAGCGTTTCAATCCCAGCTTGGCATAGATCACGCCGCCGATGAATACGCCGATCAGATAGGCCCAGAAACCGATACCAACGTCATAAAACGCAATTTCGTTGTTGGTGAAACCAAGATCGTTGAACAACAGGCGGAAGGTCAGATTGGCAAGTGTATCGCCAATTTTATGAACGAGGATGAAGAGCAAAACCATCAGCGCGCCCGAACGCTCGAAAAACTCCTTGAATGGCCCAGTGATCGAGTTCCAAACTTCATTAAGGCCCTTTTTTTGGATGCTGACCACGCGCCGCTTCGGCTCGCCCATGATCAGACCAGTAATCATGGCAGGCAAGGCAAAGGCTGCGCAGGCGATATACGCGGCTGACCAGCCCATATCAGCCGACACGACCAGCGCCAGCGCACCAGCACCCGCTGAACCAATTCGCCAGCCGTATTGCGACATGCCCGAACCGACGCCGAGCTGATAAGGCTTGAGCGTTTCGATCCGGTAGGCATCAATCACAATGTCATACGTCGCGCCCGCAATGCCGACGAGGATCGCCGCCGTTACCGTAGCGCCGATGTTCGCAGTCGGATCTACCAACGCAAGGTTCACAACCGCCGCCATCACCAGCACGCCCGATAAAAGCAGCCACGACACCCGCTGCCCCAGCCCACCAATAATCGGCAAGCGCACACCATCAACGATCCACGCCCAGAATACCTTCAGATTATAAACGAGGAAGGCAAGCGTGAAGGCGGTAACGGTTTTCTTATCAATTCCGTCCTGCGCCAATCGCGTCGTCAGCGTTGCACCAATCATCGCGTAGGGAAAGCCCGACGAAAGCCCAACGAAGAAGGCCGCAAGCGATTCCTTTTCAAAATAGGGCTTGATCGCGCCAATGATGCTTCGGTTTTCCCCTACGGTTTGGCTTGCTTCACTCAACACACTTGCTCCCACTCGATTTTCGCGCGAACCTAACGCGAAATTCTGCTATGGATAGCCCTTATGAACATGATGACGCCGACTACGGGCCAGATGGCGCTGGCACAGCAAATCGCCGATGGCTGCACGCGGCAGGCAAGCGGGATCAGCCATGTGCCCGTCAGCGTCTATACCGATCCAGCCCATTTTGCGGCGGAACAAGAAAAATTATTTGGCCGTTTGCCGCAGGTTATCGCACCCTCCGCGCTGGTTCCCGAGCGCAATATGGCGGTGCCGCATGACGGGTTTGGCACGCCGCTGCTGATCACGCGCGATGGCGATGGCAAGGCGCATGTCTTCCACAATGTGTGTCAGCACCGGGGCACCAGGCTGGTTGAGGGCAGCGAAATTACCTGCGCGGCGCGGCTCGTCTGCCCTTATCACGCCTGGACATATAAGACTGACGGCAAGCTCATCGGCCTGCCTCGCCCCGAAACCTTTCCCGGCCTTGATAAATCTGCGCACGCCTTGAAGGAATTGCCGAGCCATGAATCGGGCGGACTGATCTGGTTTGCCTTTGATGACGCCGCCGATTTTGCCGAGGCCAGCGCAATCGGCCCTGATTTCGATGCGTTCAACCTTGGCGCGCTTCACCTATTCAATCGCCGCACGCATGACGTTGCCGGCAATTGGAAGCTGATCATGGATGCGTTCCTCGAAAGCTATCATGTCCTGCGCCTCCACGCGAATACGATTGGGCCGTTTTTCAAAGACGGCGTGACGGCGGGCGATGCTGTCGGCGCGCATCAGCGTTCAGCGGTCGGGCGCGCGGCGGAACTGGCCGATATCGATATGGGCAATTGGCCGCAACTTCGTTCAGCCGTGACCTTTGCCTATCAACTCTTCCCCGCCACAGTCGTGGTCGTCAGCCCCGACTACGTCAATTTGATGGTGCTGATGCCGCAAGGCGTTGGCCGCACGCTGGTTGAGGATTTCATGCTGATCCCCGAAGCACCCGCCACCGAAAAAGCACGTGATCATTGGCAGCGCAGTTGGGATTTGCTCGACGGCGGCGTATTTGGCAGCGAAGATTTCCGTGCGGTTGCACTCGGTCAACAGGGGCTTGAAACCGGCGCGATCGGCCAGCTAACGCTTGGCACGTTGGAAGCGGGAATACGCCGCTTTCATGAAGTCATTGATGCGCGGTTGGGTTAGCGCCCTCAAAGATACCGCGCCGCCACAATCCGCCCTGCTGTGCCCAACTGCACCACCAGCGCGTAACGATCCGCGCCCGGAGCCTTGAACACATCGCCCGGCACTGTGAAGGTCAGCTTGCCACCGCGCCACCGCGCGACGTTAGTGTCAGACAGCGCAACATTGGTATATTTGATCGCACGTCCGCCATTTTCACCGCGACCAATCCGCACCATGCTTTCGCTTTTCAGCGCAACGACAGAAATGGTCGCAACCGATGGCGTCGTGCCGTCAATCGTTATCACGCGCCCGCCATCATCCGCGCGCACGGCACTCACCGAGGGGCCGGGGCGCTTTTTCTCGGCAGCAATTAATTGGCGAAGCTCGCTCTCACGGTTGCCAACGGCGGCATCACCACCCTGGATCACGCTCTGCGGGGTGTACACCCCTGCCCCGCGCCCACCGCGTGCAGCATAGGCATTTTGCAGCGAGGTGTTGGCCTCACGCGCGAGTGTATCCTTCCAGCCCAAGCGATCCCAATATGTCACTGGCCGCGTAATCACGACGGTGTTTGGTTCCTTGGCCAGCCGTTCGGCGATTGCGTCGGCGGGCGGGCAGGATGAGCAACCTTGGCTGGTAAATAGCTCAACCGCAACCGGGGTTGATGGCACGTTTTGCGATGTCGCAGCGGTTCCAGCAGCGGCAATAACGGCAAGCGCAGCAGCGCCGATCACAACACGCATGGTCAATCTCCTGAAATTTCTCTAACGGCATTCGCATGAGACATGTCAGAGGTTACAACAGGAACCGGCCAGCGGCAACCGCAGCGCCCGCAAAGCCAACCAAAACGGGTGATGATGCGCCGCGTCCCGAAGGGGATCGTATCGCCAAATTGCTTGCGCGCGCCGGAATTGCGTCACGCCGTGAGATTGAGCGGATGATCGAGGAAGGCCGCATCGCGCTTGACGGCGTCACGCTTGATACGCCCGCGACCATATTGAAATCGCTTAGGGGCGTGACGGTTGACGGCAACGTAGTGCAAGCGCCTGCGCCGACCAAATTATTCCTCTATCACAAGCCAACCGGGCTGCTCACCGCTGAGCGTGATCCCAAGGGGCGGCCAACCATTTATGATCGCCTGCCCAAAGGCCTACCGCGCGTAATGCCGATCGGGCGCCTGGATTTGAATACCGAAGGGCTATTGCTGCTCACCACCGACGGTGAATTCAAACGCCAGATGGAGCTTCCCGCCACTGGTGTTGAACGCAGCTACCGCGCGCGCACTTTTGGCAAGGTTAGCCAGAGCCAGCTTGAAGACCTGATGATGGGTATCGAGATTGAGGGCATCCGTTACGGCAGTATCAACGCCAATATGGAACGGCGGACAGGCGCGAACCAGTGGATCGAGATGCGCCTCACAGAAGGCAAAAACCGCGAAGTCCGCCGCGTGCTGGAGCATCTCGGGCTTCAGGTCAGCCGCCTGATCCGCACCAGCTACGGCCCCTTTGTGCTTGGCGAAATGCCAGCGGGCGCAGTCAATGAAGTTCTCCAGCATGATCTGGTGGCCTTTCGGAAGACACTGAAATGAGGATTATCTCTGGCCAGTGGCGTGGGCGGCCTCTCGTAACCCCCAAGGGCGACGAGACTCGTCCAACGGCGGATCGGACGCGTGAGGCGCTGTTTTCAATGCTGGTCAGTCGCCTCGGCAGTTTTGAGGATTTGCGCGTCGCCGATCTGTTTGCGGGCACAGGCGCGTTGGGCTTGGAAGCCCTGTCACGCGGCGCTGCCCATTGTACGTTCGTAGAACAAGAGCGGTTGGCGCTTGATGCGCTCAAAAGCAACGTCGCCAAGCTCGGTGCCAGTGCCGATGTGCGCAGCGGCTCCGCACTCGCGCTTGGCCACGCGTCTCAGCCTTTCGATTTGATCCTGATGGATCCACCTTATGGCACTGGCGCTGGCAGCGTCGCGCTTGATAAACTCGCTCGGCAAGGCTGGGTAACGCCCGCAACACTTATCAGCATCGAAACCTCAAAAAAGGAAAGCGTCGCCGTCGATGGCTTCGAAATCGATGTCGTGCGCGATTATGGGAAGGCGCGAATCACCCTGCTCCGCATGGCGCCATGACGCGGCGCGACTGGGGCTTGATCGTCGCGCTTGCCGTCCTGTGGGGCAGCGCATTCATCCTGATCGAGATCGGATTGCGGAGCGTTCCGCCCAACACCCTCGTTTTTGCGCGAATGGCGCTCGCGGTGCCGCCGCTGCTCTTGCTAATGCGGATGCGCGGCGCGACACTCCCGCGTGACGGCAAAAGCTGGGCAATGCTCAGCGTGCTGGGCATCCTCAATGTCGTGCTGCCTTTCATCCTTTTCTATTGGGGGATGACCCAGATTTCGACGGGGCTGGCGTCAATCCTCAATGCCACTACCCCGCTGTGGGGCGTGGTCGCCGCACATTTCCTGACGCGCGATGAAAAAGCGACGCCTGCACGGATTATCGGTGTATTGTTCGGCGTCGCGGGGATTGCGGTGATGATCGGCGTTGAGGCGCTTTCGGGGATGACGAGCGGCCTGTTCGCCCAAATCGCCTGCCTGATCGCAACGCTCTGCTATGCACTCGCAAGCATTTACGCGCGCAAATTCGGTGCAAGCGGCATGGCCCCGCTCAGCATCGCGACGGGCCAAGTGCTGACCTCCGCGATCATCATGCTCCCCATCGCGCTGATCAGCGACGCACCGTGGGCGCTCCCGCTGCCCGGTGCATCGTTTTGGCTCGCTACCGGAGCTATCGCGGTCTTTTCAACGAGTCTGGCCTATTATCTCTACTTCCAACTGCTCGAAAGTGCAGGCGCATCAAACTCGCTGCTGGTGACATTCCTCATCCCCATCGTCGCAGTTGTCCTCGGCGCGGCGTTTCTGGGTGAGCGGTTTTCGGTGAACCAAGGGGCCGGGGTCGTGTTGATTGCGGTGGGCTTGGCACTGTTGGATGGGCGGGTTTTGCGGCGGGGTGGGCAATCGGCATGATCAAAAGTCGGCGGGTATGGATTGATACTGATCCGGCAATCACGGCTGGCAATGGCGAGGTTGACGATGCCTTTGCGCTGATCCAGGCGCTGCGTTCGTCCGAGCTTGAAATTGTCGGAATTTCGGCGGTGTTCGGCAACACCGGCATTGATCACACCTACGCCATGGCACGCGAGATTGTGGTGAAGGCCGGACGCGGCGATGTGCCCGTTTATCGCGGATGCGGCGTTGAGGGTGATCGCAGCCCCAATGCGGCAACCGAAGCACTCGGCGCGGCGCTTGCCGAGGCACCGCTTACCATTCTCGCGCTTGGGCCGTTGACGACCATCGCGGCAACGCTCGGCCAGCCTGACGCCAAGCGCGCGAATGTGGCGGAGATCATCTTTGTTGGCGGTCGGCGCGAAGGTCTCGAATTTCGCGCGACACCCACACAGGCAAAGCCGTTTCGCGATATGAATTTTGAATGCGATGCCAGCGCCGCCTCCGAACTGCTCGCGCTTAACATGCCCTTCACGCTCGCAAGCTGGGAAGTGTGCGCGAACATGTGGCTGACGCCGCATGATCTTGATCGTTTGCGCGATGAGGGTGATGCCTGTGCGCAGTGGCTCGCCCAAAGCGCGCGCGCGTGGCAGTCAAGCTGGCAAAGCAATTTCGGTGCCCCGGGCTTCACACCATTTGATACACTTGCCGTGGGGTGGATGCTGATGCCGGGTGTCTTTGCGGCGCATAAATGGCCAGGCGAAGTGCGCCATGATGGCAATCCGCCATTATTTGTTGTTGATGCAGCATGCAAAGGCCCTGAAGTAACTTACCTGTATGCCGTCAAAAATGATAAATTTCGCGATGACCTGATGGCGCGCCTGCTTCGCAGATAATATCGCGACTTTGCAGAAAAGTAGGAGCCGGAACGACCCGGCACGAATTCGTTGTGGCTGCTTCCTTCCGGATCTGACCAAGTTGGCGAGGGCACCGCCCGCCCGACTCCCGCTGGCCATATGGCGTGTGACTGCGAAGAAATCAACGCCCCTGCATATTGCGGCTTTCGGGCGGGATGTGAACGGTAAGGCCGTCAAGCGCCTCAGTGAGCGTTATCTGGCATGATAGGCGGCTATTGCGTGAGGTGCAGGCGGCAAAATCGAGCATATCTTCCTCATCCTCGATCGCCTTGGGAAGCCGCGCGAAATCGTCTGCCGCAATGATCACATGGCAGGTCGAGCACGACATCTGTCCTTCGCAAGTGCCTTCAAGCGGCTGACCATTATCCTGTGCGACTTCAAGTAAGCTTGCCCCGGTCGGGGCATCAAATTCGTCAGTTCGCGTTCCGTCGGCACTAATGAAACGTACCCGCACCATTCATCCAATCTCCTGCTCGGCCACAGCGGTTTTTATCATTTGCAATGCAGTGTGCAATTGCTGCGTCGTTGTATAGCGACCGAAGCCAAGCCGGATGCTTGAACGCGCCTCGGCCTCGGTCAAACCAAGTGCGCGCAGAACATGGCTTGATCGGCCAGACCCGCTGGCGCACGCCGACCCAGCCGAAAATGCTACGCCGCGCACTTCAGAAATTAGCCTGGAGGCGTCGATCTGGTTTATATGAATATTTAAATTACCCTTATAACGCTTTGTAATTGAACCATTTATCTTCCACGTTTCCGGAATTTCCGAAAGCGCATTATTCCAGAGATACGCAACATGACCGGCATCGGTTTCAAACCGTTCGCGCGCAACTTTTGCCGCCGCGCCGAATCCAGCACACAGCGCGGGTGATAGCGTGCCCGAACGAATGCCGCCCTCTTGCCCGCCGCCATGAAGCAACGGCTCAAGCGTCACCCCATCACGCACCCAAAGCGCGCCAACCCCTTTTGGCCCGTAAATCTTGTGTGCGCTGATTGCGATCAGATCTGGCCCTTCAGGGATCGCAATCCGGCCATAGCTTTGCACCGCGTCACACAGCATAAGCGCACCATTGGCGCGCGCGCGCGCCGCAATCTCGGCGATAGGCTGGATCACCCCGATCTCGTTATTAACGTGCATCACCGCGACCAGCCCCTGTCCCGCCGGAATTTCGGCAAGGTCAAGCAGGCCATCACGCCTCACCGGCATCAAGGTGACGCCATAACCACAATCACCCCGCCAGAGCGCGGTATCGCGCACCGCCGCATGTTCGGTATCGGGTAGCGCAATGGCCTGCGCACCGCTCCCCTTGATCGCCCAATTAAGTGCTTCGGTTGCGCCACTGGTGAAATAGACGCGGCCCCCTTTGGGCAAAAGTGCCGCAACCGCCTCGCGCGCGACTTCAACCGTGGCCGCCGCCGCCCGGCCCATTTTATGCGGCGAATGGGGATTCGCAAAGCCATTGTCGCAGCCAAGCCATGGCAACATCGCCGCGCGCACTTCGGGGGCAAGCGGCGTCGTTGCCTGATAATCAAGGTATATGCTCACCGCTTGATGCGTTTCCACGCCTCGATAAAGCGGTAAACGTCGGCGCGGGTGGTGTCCGGGCCAAAGCTGACACGAACGACTTCATTCGCCGCGCCGTCATCCCAGCCCATTGCCGATAGCACTGGGCTTGTTTTGATTGTGCCTGATGAACAGGCACTTCCCGCAGAAACCGCGATCCCTGCCATATCAAACTGAATGAGCTGCGTTGCTGAGGCCACGCCAGGCATCCGGTATCCTGCAATCGTTGCGATCCTTGGAGAGCCGCGCGCGACGATTTCACCGCCAGCCGCCTCGATAGCGCCATCAAGATGCGTGCGGAGATCTTGGGCGCGTTCAACCCAGCCGCGATTGGCCTCGACTGCGGCGGCAAAACCAAGCACGCCGGGCAGGTTTTCGGTGCCACCGCGATAACCGCGTTCTTGCCCGCCTGTCGGTTGAAGCATGTCAAGATTGCGGACGAGCAGTGCGCCTACACCCGGCGGCCCACCAAGCTTATGCGCCGAAACTGCAATCATATCCGCATCAGGCAGCGGCAGTTTTGCCGCCGACTGTGAACAATCGGCAAACAGCAATCCGCCAGCATCTCTGATAATCGGCCCAAGCTGGTGGAGCGGCTGGAGGATACCTGTTTCGTTGTTAGTCGACTGTATAGCAACCAATGGCTGCCTTGCCCCAAGCGCACCAAGCCTTCCGGCAAGCGCGTCAGCTGTCACTTGCCCGTCAACCCCGACGCTCAAGAAATAGCCTCTAGCCCCTGCGCGGTGAACAGCTACATGCTCGGTGGCGGCAATGAATGTTGCGTCGGCATTCGCACCGCCCAGCCCGATTGCGATTGCTTCGGTCGCCCCACTTGTAAAAATGACGTCATGCTGCCAGCCGAGCGCGGCGGCAATCCGGCTTCGCGCGTCTTCAAGTGCGGCCCGCGCAGCCCGGCCTTCGGCGTGCGCCGAGGATGGGTTTGCCCATTTCAACATGCCATCAACATGGGCCGTGCGCGCGGCTGGAACGATTGGCGTCGTCGCCGCGTGATCAAGATAAAGCCGTTCTGTCAAGCAAACCGCCTGTTGTGATTGCGAAATGTTTGCGACAACCTATATAGGCTCCAACACGTTCGCACAGCCCATTCTGTGCATTTTTGAACATAACATTTGCGAGTAATTGATGCCTGAAGTCATTTTTCCCGGCCCAGAGGGTCGGCTTGAAGGTCGTTTTAACCCTGGGCCGCGCTCCCGCGCACCCGTCGCGATGATTCTCCACCCGCATCCACAAAGTGGTGGAACGATGAATAATCATATTGTTCAGGCGATGTATCAAACCTTCGTGCGGCGCGGTTTTGCCACGCTGCGCTTCAATTTTCGCGGCGTTGGCAAAAGCCAGGGCGTGTTTGATAACGGCGTTGGTGAACTCAGCGACGCGGCCTCGGCGCTTGATTGGGTGCAGTCCATCCATCCCGAAGCGCAGACAACATGGATAGCAGGATACAGCTTTGGTGCGCTTATCGGGATGCAATTGCTGATGCGCCGCCCTGAAATCAAGGGATTTATCTCGGTTGCGCCGCCGGCCAACATGTATGATTTCACCTTCCTTGCGCCCTGCCCATCATCAGGCATCATCATTCAGGGCACGGCAGATGAAGTCGCGACGCCAAGTGCATCACAAAAATTGGTCGATAAACTGCGCACGCAGCGGCACATCACGATCCATCATGACGAGATTAAGGGTGCAAACCACTTCTTCGAACATGAAATGGTTGATCTCATGGGTTCGGTCGACAAATATCTTGATATGCGGCTCGATCCAAATTCGGCCATTCGCTAACAGGTGATTCCATGGAAGATTTGCAAGAAACGCTGCTTGGCTTGTTCACTGAAATCGCGATTCTCGAACATCTGGTGCGGAGTCGTGAAGAAAATTTCGCGGCTGACGATCTCTCGACCGGCGATTTCGGTATTCTAAACTATTTCGTCCTCAATCACCCCTCGCCTGATAGCATTGCAGGCATTGCTTGGTGTTTTCAAGAAGCCGAGGCCTATACCCGTGCCAAGATCGAAGGCCTCGCACTGCGCGATCTGGTGACGCTCAGCCCTGATGCCAACAACGATATAGCTATGGTCATGATTACCGATCTCGGACGCGAGATGCACGGCCAAGTTGTCGCGAAAATTTCCCCGACGATTGAGATGGCCGTTGCTGAAATTCCGCGTGAAGATCTCGAAATTACCTTCAAAACACTTCGCAACATACGCCTAACACTTGATAATTTGCCGGATCGTTAAGGCCAGGTAAGAATCAGGATATTGCCGAGCAATACCAGAGCGGCAATCACCATCAGCACCGATTGCGTCCGGTTATCCCTTTTGCGCCAAAGGCTGATCGCGCCAAAAATCAGCGCAAATACGCCGAGCATTGCGATCGAGAGCAAAAGTCCAGGAGACAGCAGAAAATCCATTGGGCGCGCTTAGCCGTTCACGATCTGCGCGAAAAGAGCCGGATCAACATTGCCGCCAGATAAAATAATCAGTGTCGTATCGGTGAGCGCCACCTTGCCAGCAAGCGCAGCTGCCAGCGCGACGGCACCGCCGGGCTCAATCGTCAGGCCAAGCTCGGCATAAGCAAAGCGCATTGCTGCCGCCGTTTCGGCCTCGCTTACCGCCACACCGCGTGCGCCGCGACTATACAAAACATCAAAGGTCAATGGCGAAACACGCGGCGTCATGAGCGCGTCACACAGTGTTGGCGGGGGGGCTTTGCCAATCGGGACAATCTCACCCGCCCGCAGCGATTGCGCCATATCGTCCCAACCTTCAGGTTCTGCGGTGACAATTACGGCATCGGGCAACGCCAGCGCAATCCCCGCCGCCAAGCCGCCACCGCCGCACGGTACAATCACTTGGCTCGGCGCGAAGCGCAATTGTCCGGCGGCTTCAAGACCGCAACTACCCTGCCCTTCAATAACCCAGGAATCATCAAAACTAGGCACCAGAACTGCGCCGCGCGCCTGCGCCAATTCGGCCGCAATCGCCTCCCTGCTTTGCGTTGCACGATCATAGGATAGCACCTCGGCACCAAGCGCTTGGGTGCCCGCAATCTTGAGCGCAGGCGCGTCGGACGGCATCACAATAATTGCGTGAATCCCAAGCTTTTGCGCGGCCCAGGCAACCCCTTGCGCATGGTTTCCGCTCGAAAAAGCAACAACGCCCGCTGCCCGTTCTGCCTCGGTTAGCGCAGTGAGCCGGTGCCACGCGCCGCGCAGTTTGAACGCACCCACCGGCTGGGCCGATTCGCATTTCAGCCAGACAATTGATTCGCCAATTTTGATCGGCCTCAGCGGTGTTTCCGGCACAATTTTTTGCAATTTTTGCAGCGCATCTTGCACCCCTGAAAGTGCCGGTTTTCTTGTTGTTTGGGTCACACGCGTTCCAAATGATTAATCGGGGTTCTGGTTTTGCTTTACAGGGCGCTTAGCGATTCATATAGGCGCTTTCGCTGCCCCAAGGGGACTTCCAATAACCGTAAGGCAGCCTTGATGAACTAAACGCCTTTGGAGGTCCCTTGAATTGCACAGCCATCATAACGCGCTGGGGCTAGCAAAGCTCCTTCCGGTTCAGCCGGTTACGCTCATTCGTCCGCACGCTGCACGGCGCGCTGCCCGCTTCTTTGTCGAGAAGTTTCCGGGCAAGTCGCTCTATGCCGTTAAAGCCAATCCTTCGCCCGATCTGATTCGGCTGTTGTGGGATAGTGGCATCACCCATTTTGACGTTGCCTCGATTGCCGAGGTTCGGCTCGCCCGCGCCAACGCGCCCGAAGCGGTTTTGTGCTACATGCACCCGGTCAAGCCCGAGGAATCGATCGCGGAAGCTTATTTCACCCACGGCGTCCGCACTTTCTCGCTTGATACTGAGGAAGAGCTTGAAAAGATCGTTCGCGCGACCAAGAGCGCGACTGATCTTACGCTGTGCGTCCGCATTCGTGTATCATCCGAGCATTCAAAGCTCAGCCTTGCTGCAAAATTCGGCGCAGAGCCTTCTGAAATGAAGCAACTTTTGATCGAAACGCGGCAGGTTGCCGATGCGCTCGGCATTTGCTTCCATGTCGGTTCACAGGCGATGACACCTTCGGCCTATACCCAGGCGATGGAGCGGGTGCGCGCGGCAATCGTCGAATCGGGTGTAACCGTTGATGTCGTTGATGTCGGCGGCGGTTTCCCGAGCGTTTATCCGGGTATGGAGCCGCCCTGCCTTGAGGCTTATTTTGACGCGATCCACCGTTCGTTCGAGGATCTGCCCGTTAGCTATTCCTCCGAACTCTGGTGCGAGCCGGGTCGTGCGCTTTGTGCAGAATATAGCTCGCTGATCGTCCGCGTGGAAAAACGGCGCGGCGATGAACTTTTCATCAACGACGGTGCCTACGGCGCGCTGTTTGATGCAGCGCATGTCGGCTGGCGTTTCCCCGTTGAATTGCTGCGCACATCAGACACCAAGGATATGCCGTTCAGCTTCTACGGCCCGACCTGCGATGATATGGACCATATGGCGGGGCCGTTCATGCTGCCCGCCGACATCAAAGCGGGCGATTATATCGAAATCGGTATGCTCGGCGCTTACGGGTGCGCGATGCGCACAGGCTTCAACGGTTTTGGCAATGGCGAGACGCACATCGTCACCGATGAACCAATGGCCTCGCTCTATATCGAAGAAGCACCGCGCAGGCTTTCATCCAACGTCGTCAAGCTGTAACGCATAAACAAGATTACCGTCATCCCCGCGTAGGCGGGAATCCATATACTCAACCATATGAGATTATGGATTCCCGCCTACGCGGGGATGACATTCAAATTCACGGAGTACCACCCATGACCATGTCCCAAGCCCCCTCGGCCCAAGCCAACGCCCAGCGCAAGGCTGAACTGCTCTCCACCACTGTCGAACATATCGACATTACAAGCTTTGATGCGCGCCCGATCATCGACGGGATGAGTAAGATGAGCTTCACGAGCCGCGATCTTGGCCGCGCGACGAACATCTACAACCAGATGTTGCAGGACAAGGATTGCTCGATCTTCCTCGTGATCGCTGGCTCAACCAGCGCGGGCGGGTGCATGGATCTCTATGCGGAATTGCTCCGCAACAACATGATCGACGGCATCGTCGCCACCGGCGCGAGCATTGTTGACATGGATTTCTTCGAAGGGCTTGGCCACAAACATTATCAGGCGCTTGAGGTGCCCGATGATGATACGCTGCGCTCGCTCTATATCGACCGGATCTACGATACCTATATTGATGAAGAGCAGTTGCAGGATTGCGATCACACGATCCTCGAAATCGCCAACAACCTTGAACCGCGCCCTTATTCGAGCCGTGCGTTCATCCGCGAAATGGGCAAATATCTGGTTGAACATGGCAAAAAGGATAACAGCCTCGTCAAGCTCGCTTATGAGCATGACGTGCCGATCTTCTGCCCCGCCTTCGTTGATAGCTCGGCTGGCTTTGGCCTCGTCAAGCATCAGGTTGACCGCGCCAAGGAAGGCAAGCCCTATATGGTGCTCGATGCCATCGCCGATTTCCGTGAACTGACAGACATCAAGATCAAGGCGGGCACCACCGGCCTGCTGATGATCGGCGGCGGCGTGCCCAAAAACTTCATTCAGGATACGGTCGTTTGCGCCGAAATCCTTGGCCATGATGATGTGCAAGTGCATAAATATGCCGTGCAAATCACCGTCGCCGACGTTCGCGACGGGGCGTGCTCATCCTCCACCCTTCAAGAGGCCGCAAGCTGGGGCAAGGTCAACACCGGCATCGAACAGATGGTCTTTGCCGAAGCCGGCTCGGTCATGCCGCTCCTCGCCTCCGATGCCTATCACCGTGGTTTCTGGAAAGACCGGATCAAGCGGCGGTGGGGCGCAATTTTCGACTGAGGTTTTTGCGACCTCCCCGCACTTTTTGGGAGGGGGGCGGCGCAAAATGATAAGCCAAAAAAGTGC
>JBBTEI010000003.1:0-12020 GCA_038042405.1 Pseudomonadota bacterium | reverse complement strand
ACCTCGCGATCATGCAGCTCACCACCACCAACCTGCGCACCGTGATGGGCGGGCTCGATCTCGATGAAACACTATCCAAACGTGATCAGATCAATGCGCAATTGCTCTCGGTAATCGATAACGCGACTGAAGCGTGGGGCGTGAAAGTGACGCGAATTGAGCTGAAAGACATTCGCCCGCCTGCCGATATCGTCAACGCGATGACGCGCCAGATGAAGGCAGAACGTGAAAAGCGCGCGACGATCCTTGAATCCGAAGCCGCACGTCAGAATGAGATCAACCGCGCCGAAGGCCTCAAACAAGCGCAAATCCTTGAAGCCGAAGGGCGCAAAGCCTCAGCCTTCCTTGACGCCGAAGCGCGCGAACGTGCGGCAGGCGCAGAGGCCACCGCAACCAAGCTGGTGTCGGACGCGATTGCAGGCGGGAATACACAGGCGATCAATTATTTCGTCGCGCAGAAATATGTTGAGGCGATTGGCCTATTCGCCACATCCCCCAATGCTAAGACGATCCTTTTCCCAATAGAGGCGAGCGCATTGGTCGGGACGCTTGGCGGGATTGGTGAACTCGCCAAGGATGCGCTTGGGAAGGGTAAGTAAGATGAGCTGGATTGAAACGCTTTCGCCGCATTGGGCTTGGCTGATCCTCGCAGCAGCACTTGCCACAGCCGAAGTGCTGGTGCCGGGGTTCTTCTTGATCTGGTTCGCGCTCGCGGCATTTGCGACGGGTTTGATCGCACTGTTGTTACCGATTCCCATTGCGATCCAACTTGTTTCATTTGCCGTATTTGCGGTCGTTTCGGTTTACGCCGGGCGTCGCTGGTTCAAGCTCAATCCGATTGAGTCAGCCGACCCAAAACTCAATGATCGCGGCGCGCGGATGGTCGGCGAAGTCGTGACCGTCGTCGAAGCCATCGAAGCCGGCAGCGGTCGCGTCAAAATAGGCGACAGCGTCTGGAGCGCCAAAGGGCCGGATACGGTAGTCGGCGCAAAAGTGCGGATTATCGCAATGGACGGCGGCGCGGTTTTGGTTGAGCCGATTTAGCTCAACCACTTATTGCTTACGCCGCTTTCGGCGCGGCCTGACGCACGCCCTCATCGACATGATCGGCAAATTCCGCGAAATTATCGATGAACTGGCTAACAAGTTTCTGCGCTGTCACGTCATAATCGGCCTTGTCTGCCCACGCACCGCGTGGATCAAGGATGCCGCTATCAACGCCGTCGACCGCAACCGGCACTTCAAAACCGAAATTAGGGTCTTTGCGGAACTCAGCATTATTGAGAGAGCCATCAAGTGCAGCATTGAGCAGTGCGCGGGTCGCCTTGATCGGCATCCGCTTAATCCCCGGCATCGTCGCCTTCCCACCTGTCCACCCGGTGTTAACCAACCAGCAGCTCACGCCGCCCTTGGCAATGCGTTCCTTCAGGAGGTTACCGTAAACGCTTGGATGGCGCGGCATGAACGGCGCACCGAAACAAGTGGAAAAGGTCGCCTCGGGCTCAGTCACACCAATTTCGGTGCCCGCAACGCGCGCGGTATAGCCCGACAGGAAGTGATACATCGCCTGATCAGGCGTCAGCTTCGCGATTGGCGGCAGCACGCCGTAAGCATCGGCGGTCAGCATGATGATATTCTTTGGCACCGGCCCCATATTATGTTCCGACGCGTTGGGAATGAAATCGATCGGGTAAGAGCCCCGGCTGTTTTCGGCGAGGCTATTATCATCAAAATCAAGCTGGCGCGTGACAGGATCAATCACGACATTTTCAAGCACTGTTCCAAAACGCTTGGTCGTTGCGAAAATCTCTGGCTCTGCTTCGGGCGAAAGACGGATCATCTTCGCGTAACAGCCGCCTTCAAAATTGAAGACTGCGGTATCAGACCAGCCATGCTCATCATCGCCAATCAGTGTGCGGCTCGCGTCTGCCGAAAGCGTCGTCTTGCCCGTGCCCGAAAGCCCGAAGAAAATCGCCGAGGTGCCGTCCGCGCCGATATTGGCCGAACAGTGCATCGGCATGACGCCGTCAAGTGGCAGTTTATAATTGAGAATGCCGAACACTGATTTCTTCATTTCGCCCGCATAGGCAGTGCCGCCAATCAGGATAAGCTTCTCGGTAAAGTTGGCCGCAATCACGGTTTCACTGCGGCAGCCGTGGCGTTCTGGATCGGCGCGAAAGCTTGGCAAATCGATAATCGTGAATTCTGGTAAGAAGCCAGCGAGTTCATCAGCCGTTGGTCGCACTAGGAGCGTTTTGATAAACAGACTGTGCCAAGCGAGTTCATTGATCACACGCACGTTCACACGGTGTTCAGGCTGCGACCCGCCGAAGAGATCCGCCACGAAGAGGGTTTCCTTCGTTGCCAGTGCCGCCAGAAAGTCTTCCTTCAAATTGGCGAAATGCGCGGGTGTCATTGAAGCGTTGGTTTTGCCCCACCATACGCTGTTTTCGGTTTCAGAATCGCGGACGATAAACTTGTCCTTGGCCGACCTGCCCGTGTGCTTGCCCGTCGCAACGACCAATGGCCCATCGGCCGCAAGAACGCCCTCCCCGCGCGCGATCGCTTGTTCAACCAGTTGCGCCGTACCTTGATTCCAAAGCAGAGTAGCAGAGGTCTTAATCCCCTGGCTTTCAAGCGAGTTGTTTGACGCGCGATCAGTCACTGTGTTTCTCCATTTGGAACTGAAATGGTTTCCCAAGCATTTGTATACGTTGAGAGTCGCGCCGCGCATAGCCAAGCGCAAGCGACGGGTCAAACCTATCAACCATGAACAGCAGACTCGCAATCGTTTGCCGTTGTGTTGCGCCATTTGATGGGCTCAGATAGTAGATAAACCTATGGATATAACAGAACCCCAATTGAGCGACCGTGTGATTGCCTTGGTCGATGATGACCGCAATATTCTGACATCGGTTTCGATCATGCTCCAATCGCAGGGCTACCGGACACGGGTCTATTCAGATGGTGATCTGGCGCTCAAGGCGCTCGTCGACAACCCTGCCGACCTTGGCGTCTTTGATGTAAAAATGCCAAAACTGGACGGACATGAATTGCTTCGGCGGTTGCGAGAAAAATCTGCAATGCCGGTTATCTTTCTGACGTCGAAGGACGATGAATCAGACGAGGAGCTGGGCCTATCACTCGGCGCCGATGATTATATTGCAAAACCATTTTCGCAGCGGCTGCTGCTTGCCCGGATTGCGGCAATCCTGCGCCGCACCGATGTTCGGCGCAACCAAGTAGGCCGCGTCAGCGACGAAAAGGCCGAAACTATTAACCGTGGTCCTCTCCAAATGGATGGATCGCGGCACCAAGTTTTGTGGCACGGTAAGACTGTTACCCTTACTGTCACTGAATTTATGATCCTTGAAGCGTTGGCGCAGCGCCCTGGTGTCGTTAAAAGCCGCAATCAGTTGATGGATGCTGCTTACCAGGACGATGTTTATGTCGATGACCGTACGGTCGACAGCCATATAAAGCGGCTTCGCCGCAAGTTCCGCCAGGTTGCCCCGGATTTCGATGCAATTGATACGCTATACGGCGCGGGCTATCGCTATTCCGGTGAGTGATCCCGTCGACCTGCGTTGGCACTGGCCATGGCAAGCCACACTCACGCGGCGGATATTGGCGGTAAACATATTTGTGCTCGGCCTGCTGGCTGGAAGTTTGTTTTATCTTGACGGTCTTCGTATCCGGCTGATCGAAGAACGGATTACACAGGCCGCAAGTGAGGCAGCACTTGCGGCTTCCGCGCTAGAAAGCGTTGATCCAACTGCCAGACCGCAATTTATCGGCGATATTGGTGCCAAAAGCCGCGCGCGGTTTCGCCTGTTTGATGCCGGTGGCGAATTAATTGCCGACAGTTGGCAAACGCACAGCCCGACATTTTCGCTCAACAACCCCAAAGAAGAAAGCTGGCAGCGCAATTTTGCCCGAGCACTTGATGAGGCAGTCGATTTCGTGGTGGGTGCAGATATTCCCCCAACCTTTGTGGGCTTCGGTGGCGTCAACCTTATGTCACAACCGGTCAAACTGCAGCTTGCGCCGGATCGAACCCATATTCTGACGGCACAAGCTGGACTGGGCGGCACTGAAAGCCAGATACTACTAATGGATCGAAACGCACGAGACATCCGCCGGATCGTCCGTTCGGAGCGTTCGCGACTTGGTTATGTCATCTTGGCTGCAACGCTGTTTTCGGTCTTTCTCTCGCTGTTCCTCGGCCGCACAATCGTTCGCCCATTGCAACAGCTGGCACAAGCCGCAACCCGCGTCCGTATGGGGCGTGACCGAGAGGTTGTAGTGCCGCGTCTGCCTTCTCGGGTTGATGAAATCGGCACGCTCGCCCGCGCAGTTTCTGATATGAGTCATGCCCTTCACCAGCGGATTGATGCAACTGAGATGTTTGCCGCCGACGTCGCGCATGAGCTTAAAAATCCATTGGCTTCGCTAAGTTCGGCAGTGGAAAGCCTGCGCACAGTGACCAAACCGGAACTCCGTGCGCAGCTTCAGGATATCATCAGCGACGACGTCCGCAGGCTTGACCGGCTTATTACCGATATCTCCGAACTCTCGCGGATCGATGCGCGGCTTTCGCGTGCAGCGTTTGAGCGGATCGATCTTGTCACGCTCATCGAAGGGTTGATTTCACTACGCGGGGCACGCGGAAAATCGGGTGATGTCGCGGTAAGTTTCGCCAACCCCGCCAAGCAACATCTTTGTGTCGCTGGCGAGGCATCACAGTTGAGCCGCGTGATCGAAAATTTGCTTGATAACGCCGTTTCATTTTCGCCGCCGGGCAGCATTGTTCGTGTTAGCACAGATTCGAATTCTGATTCTGTGATCGTCACTGTCGAAGATGAGGGGCCAGGCATCGCCGACAATGCACGCGAAGCCATTTTCGAGCGGTTTCACAGTCACCGACCAGAAGGCGAGGCCTTTGGTAAACATAGTGGGCTGGGCCTTGCGATTGCCCGAACGATCATCAACGGCCATGATGGCGCAATCATGGTCGCACCTAGTGAAACTGGCCGGAAAGG
The DNA here is from genome assembly GCA_038042405.1 of Pseudomonadota bacterium. Classification (GTDB taxonomy): domain Bacteria; phylum Pseudomonadota; class Alphaproteobacteria; order Sphingomonadales; family Sphingomonadaceae; genus Aquisediminimonas. Next base: position 6,978 of record JBBTEI010000003.1, on the reverse strand, counting down.
TGCGCGTTTTATCATTCGCTTGCCAAGGACGCCCTAATCTCATGACAATAGCTTCATCCGAAATGCTCCATGCGTCAACCATTACGATTGACGGTCAAGCGGTTCTGATTACAGGGGTTTCTGGAAGTGGAAAATCTGATCTCGCCTTGCGTTTAATTGATCGTGGGGCCAAACTCATAAGCGATGATTATACGCTGTTGACACGGGTTGGGACGCGATTGATGGCCTCTTCGCCAGCTACGATCAAAGGAAAGCTCGAAGTGCGCGGCCTTGGCATTATTGATTATGAAGCGGATGAACCAGCGCAGGCTGCTTTGATCGTCCAGATTGATGTACCGCCGACGCGGATGCCTGAGCGCTATGACCAGAATATCGCCGGGGTAATTCTTCCCACAATCGCTCTTGCCCCGTTTGAGGCTTCCACGCCCATCAAGATCGAGCTTGCGTTACGACAATTGAGCACTGGATGATGTCGCAAACACGCCCCGACCGGATATTGTTAGTGACGGGCATGTCGGGCGCGGGGAAATCTACTGCACTCAAAACACTTGAGGATATGGGATGGGAAGCCGTTGACAATCTGCCCTTCAGCTTGCTCGACCGGCTACTGGCGACGCGCCCTTCCGAAGGGGCAAGCGGCGCACGTCCGCTCGCGCTTGGCATCGACAGCCGAACGCGTGGTTTCAAAGCGCAAGCCATTATCGACCGGATCATGGGAATGCGCGATGCCGAAAGCGCAAACATCGCAACGCTATTTCTCGACTGTACTGGTGCCGAACTTGAGCGCCGCTATTCCGAAACACGCCGCCGCCATCCGCTTGCACCTGATCGCCCCGCTGCTGACGGGATTGCCCGCGAACGCGAGTTGATTGCACCACTTCGCCGCTGGGCAGATCATGTACTCGACACAACAGCAAGCACCAGCAATGATCTGCGGCTGGAGCTTCGTAGCCGATTTGAGGTTGATCGCGGCGGCGAACCGATTTTGTCGGTTATGTCCTTTGGCTTTGCACGGGGGCTCCCCCGCAATGCAGATCTTGTTTTCGATATGCGGTTCCTACGCAATCCGCACTGGGATGCCAAGTTGCGCCCGATGACTGGCCTCGATGAACCTGTTGGCCTCTATATTCGGGCCGACCCTGCCTATACCGAGGTGGTTTCGCGGATCGCGGATTTACTTCTTCTGTTGCTCCCGCGCTACAAAGTGGAAGGAAAATCATATATAACGGTTGCTTTTGGATGTACGGGGGGGCGTCATCGATCAGTTCATGTTACAGAGACTATATCATCGCAGTTGCGCAGCGGGGGTTTTTCGCCCACGGTATCGCACCGTGATTTGACAACGATGGCCGATGATGCCGTTGAAGAAAGACCGCGAGAAGCATCGTGACTATTTTTGGCAAGCGGGTGGAGTGGAAATGATAGGTTTGGTGTTGGTGACGCATGGCCGGCTTGCGGTCGAATTTGTCACTGCAATGGAGCATGTAGTCGGGCCACAAAATGCAATGGCAACCATCTGTATTGGCCCGGAGGATGATATGGAGGTGCGGCGCGCAGAGATCGCCGAAGCGATCACAGGCGTAGAGCAGGGTCGCGGGGTCATTATCCTCACCGATTTATTCGGCGGCACCCCTTCAAATTTGGCAATTTCATTGATGGAAACTGGACGGATTGAAGTGATTGCGGGGGTGAATTTGCCAATGCTAATCCGGCTTGAGGGCGCACGGCGAACTATGAATGTTGTTGATGCCGTTGCTGCAGCGCGTGAGGCTGGTCGCAAATATATCTCGGTCGCTTCTGAAGTGCTCGGCGAAGCCGCAGCGTGAGCTTGGTTTCCCGCATCGCCCTAATTACCAATCGGCGTGGACTCCACGCGCGGGCAAGCGCCAAATTCGTAACCGTGGCAAGCGGTGTTGGCATGACGATCGAAGTGGAAAAAGACGGGTCTAAGGTTGTCGGCACATCAATCATGGGGCTGATGATGCTTGGCGCCGCGATGGGCGATTCGATTGTTATCAGTGCGAGCGGTGATGGTGCCGAGGATGCAGTGCAAACCTTGGTTGATCTTGTCGAGGCCAAGTTCGGCGAGGAATAGACAGTGCCCCGCGAAATTACCGGATTTTCCAACCCGCTCGTCAAACAGGTCCGCGGGCTTCGTGACAAGAAGCACCGGCGGCTGACAGGGTTGTTCCTAGCCGAGGGCTTGCGCATCCTGACCGAGGCATTTGAATCACGCATCCTCCCCGAAATGATCTGGCACGCGCCCGACAGTGCAGCGCATCCGCTGGTCATCCAGTTGACCGAAGCGGTTGAAGCGGCGGGCGGCGAAGTGTTTGTGACCAGCACTGACATCCTCTCCAAACTCTCGGGCAAGGATAATCCGGGTGCTGTGATTGGCGTTTTTCGGGAGCGGCTTACCCCGCTTGCCACCCTAGACCGGACGTCCGCGCCAATCTGGCTGGTCGCCGAAAGATTGCGCGATCCCGGAAACCTTGGCACGATCCTGCGCACCGGCGATGCGGTTGGCGCGGGCGGACTGATCCTGATCGATGATTGCACTGATCCCTTCTCAGTCGAGGCGATACGCGCGAGCATGGGCGCGATTTTCACACAAGTCGTTGCGGCGGCGCGGTGGGATGAATTTCTGCCATGGCTGCGCTCGGGGCCGGGGCAACTCGTCGGCACCAGCCTTAACACCGACACTGATTACCAAACCCCGCGCTACGCAGCACCGACGTTTTTGCTCGTGGGGAACGAGGCGCAAGGCCTGCCCCCCGAATATGAGGCCGCGTGCAATCTCCTCGTCAAAATGCCGATGCGCGGCAAAGCCGATAGCCTCAATGCCGCCGTTGCAACCGCAGTGATGGCCTATGAGGTGCTCAATCAGGCGCGGCGTTAGCCATATTGATCAACACAGCGCTCTCATCACCGTAGCGCGCAAGCGCTTCAATCGCGGGGACTTCTTCAATCGCGCGCGCGCCGGTTTCGATGTTGAGCTCCTTGAATTTTCGTCCTGTACTCAGGATGTTACGCTCAAAACTTCCGACGAATTTATTGTAATTATTGACCGCAGTCGAAAGCCCGCTGCCAACGGTGCGCAAATGCCCCGCCGCAACCGCGAGCCGCTCATGCAATTCCTTGCCAAGTTCACCAATTTTCCGCGCTTCCTTGGCCAAGCTCTCCTGCCGCCATACCGCCGAAACCGTCCGCGCAATCGCGATCAGATTAGTCGGCGTCGCCAGCAACACCTTCTTTTCAAACGCATAATCCCAAAGGCTATGGTCGGTTTCAAGCGCTGCGGTGAGGAAATGCTCGCCGGGCACAAACATGATGACATAATCAGGTGCTGCTTCAAACTGGTTCCAATACGCCTTGGCCCCAAGCGTGTTAACGTGCGCCTTCATCGCGGCGGCGTGCGCGGTGAGCCCCGCCACCAGCTCTCGTTCATCGGTTGCGCCAAACGCGTCCTGATACGCATTCAAAGACACCTTGGCATCAATCACCAGCGCCCGCCCGCCGGGCACCAGCACAATCGCATCGGGGCGCAGCCGCCCCTCCTCACCTTCTACGCTCACCTCGGTCTGGAAATCGGCATGTTCGGAGAGGCCGCACATTTCGAGGACATTTTTCAACTGCTGCTCGCCCCAGCGCCCGCGCGCCTTGGGGGCGTTGCGCAGCGAATTGCCAAGCTTGGCGGCCTCACTGCGCACCGATTCGTTGCTCACGCGCATCGATTCCATCAGCCCTTGAAGGTTGCCATACGCCTCCCGTCGCTCAGACTCGACCTTGGTAACCGCCTCTTCATAACGCTGAAGCCGTTCAGTCACGGGCTGGAGCAACGCCTTTAATTCCTGACCCGATGTCGCCTCAGACTGCTTGAAGCGCGCGTCAGCGCGTTCCAAAAACGCTTGTTGCGCTTGGCCGAGCAGTTTTCCGCCAATTTCACTAAACTGTGCGGAAAGCGCATCCTTGGCTTCGCGCAGTTCGGCGAGTCGCTCCTCAAAACCTGATTCGCGCGCATTTTGTTCGGCCTCAAGCGCAGCAAAGCGCATGCGCGCCTCATCACGCTCCTTAACAGCGCCATTCAAGTCACTGATACTACGCTTAAAATTCTCAAGATGAAGGTCGCGCTCAACGGTCAGCGCCGCAGCCCCGCGCCCACCGATCAGCCAGCCAAGCGACCCGCCGACAATGAGCGTAAAGACCGCCAGCGCAATGATCCAAAAAATTTCCATATTCGGAACATAGACTGAACACGAAACACAGGGAAGCGAAAAATTAAGCCGCCAACTTCCTCTGTTTCGCGAGCTTTTTAAGCAGCATATCACGCTTCAATTTCGACAGATGATCAAAAAACAAAATGCCCTCAAGATGATCCATCTCATGTTGCAGGCAGGTTGCGATCATCCCGTCGAGTTGTTCATCATGCGCCTTGCCGTCGCCGTCGAGCCATTTTGCACGGATGCTGGCGGGGCGCTCAACATCGCCGTATTGGTCGGGCACTGACAGGCAGCCCTCATTATACAACGAATATTCCTCACCAAGCGGGGTAATTTCGGGGTTGATGAACACACGCGGCACACGGATGGTGGTGCCGGTTTCCTCATCCTTTTCCTGCAAATCAATCACGAGCAAACGCTTCGCCACGCCGACCTGAATTGCGGCAAGGCCAATGCCGGGCGCTGCGTACATTGTTTCAAACATATCGGCAATTAGCGCGCGGATGCCATCATCCACCGCCTCAACGGGCTTGGAAATTTGCCGCAGTCGCGCATCTGGAGCTTCGATAATCGAAAGAATGGTCATAATTGCTAGTTAAGAATTGCCGCCGTAATGGTCAAGAGACAGGGCGTCTTGCACGCAACGCTTGGGCAAGTGTGCCATCATCAAGATAATCGAGCTCCCCGCCCACCGGAAGTCCGTGGGCAAGCTGGGTTAGCCGCACTGGAAAGCGCTCAAGCCGTTCGACGATGTAATGCGCGGTGGTTTGCCCATCAAGCGTTGCATTCATCGCGAGGACAACCTCATCAATCCCGCCCGCCGCCACACGCGCCACAAGCGTATCAATCGCCAAATCCTCTGGCCGTATTCCATCAAGTGCTGAAAGATGGCCGCCAAGAACATGAAATCGGCCGGGAAAGAGCCGAGACCGTTCTAGCGCCCACAGGTCTGACACATCCTCAACCACGCACAGAGCGCGGGCGTCGCGGCGTGGGTCAGCGCAGATTTGGCAGGGATTTACCGTATCAATATTGCCGCAGGTTTCACACGTTGACAGCCGATCATTCACCACCTCAAGCGCGCGGAGCAACGGGGCGAGCGCGGTTTCGCGTTTCTTGAGCAAATGCAGCACCGCACGCCGCGCCGAACGCGGCCCCAATCCGGGGAGTGTCGCAAGCGCTGAGGCAAGTGTTTCAAGTTCGTGGCTGGCCATGAAATTCATGATAGGGGCTTGCGTTCACCGATGCCAAGGGGTTGAGAGAGTTATGCGCGTTATTTTTATGGGAACCCCCGATTTTGCGGTGCCGAGCCTTGATGCGCTGGCACGCGCAGGACACGAAATTATTGCAGTTTATGCCCAGCCGCCCCGCCCTGCTGGACGTGGTAAGACGCTGACGCCAACGCCCGTTCACGCCCGCGCCGATGCACTTGGGGTTGATGTCATGACGCCGGTTTCGCTCAAAAATGCCGAGGCACAGGCGCAGTTTGTGGCATATAACGCCGATGTCGCCATCGTCGCAGCTTACGGCCTGATCCTGCCGCAGCCGATCCTTGATGCGCCCACGCTTGGCTGCATCAATATTCATGCCTCGCTCCTGCCCCGTTGGCGCGGCGCGGCGCCCATTCACCGCGCGATTCTTGCTGGCGACACGTGCACTGGGGTCACGATCATGAATATGGAGGCCGGGCTTGATACCGGGCCGATGCGCGCCACTGTTGAAACGCCAATTGCCGATAAAAATGTCGGCGTGCTGACCGCAGAACTGGCCCAGCTTGGCGCGGATCTGCTCATCCGGGTGCTGTCTGACATTCACGCCTTCCCGCCCGTTGCTCAACCCGTCGAAGGGATGATCTATGCGCCAAAGATTGATAAAAGCGAGGCGCGGCTCGATTTTATGATCAGCGCGCCGCAGCTTGAGCGCCAAGTCCGCGCTTTTGCGCCAACGCCCGGAGCCTTTTTTGAACTGAATGGCGAGCGGTTCCGCATTCTCGCTGCCACTGCCGAGCTTAGCGGCAGCGTGGCCCCCGGAACCGTCGTTGATGATCACCTCGGCATTGCCTGCAACCCCGGCGTCATCCGCCCAACGCTGGTTCAACGTGCGGGAAAGGCAGCAATGCCCACCGCTGATCTGCTGCGCGGCTTTGCAATCCCGGCGGGCGCAAAGCTCATATGACGCGCTTTCGGCTGACGATAGAATTTGACGGTCGCCCGTTCATGGGGTGGCAGCGGCAGGCGCATGGTTCTACTGTTCAGGCCGCGATCCAGGAGTCGATCCTTACGATCACTGGCGAAACCGCAATCGTCCACGGTGCTGGCCGGACTGACGCGGGCGTTCACGCAACTGCGATGGCGGCGCATGTGGATGTCACACGCGAAATCATGCCATTCCGTTTGATGGAGGCGATCAACGCGGTGATCCGTCCGCACCCGATTGCAATCCTCTCTTGCGAAATCGTACCCGACGATTGGCACGCGCGGTTTAGTTGCACCGAGCGACGTTATCGCTACCGAATCATCAATCGTCGTGCGCCGCTTACGTTTGATGTTGGCTTGGCTTGGCGCGTGTCTGCTGCGCTTGATACAAATGTAATGCACAGCGCAGCACAGCGCCTGGTCGGGCGGCATGACTTCACCACATTTCGCTCGGCACACTGCCAGTCGGCAAGCCCTGTCAAAACGCTCGACCGGCTTGATGTGCGCCGCGACGGTGATGAAATCCTGTGCGATGTTGCCGCGCGGTCTTTCCTCCATCATCA
>JBBTEI010000002.1:0-18071 GCA_038042405.1 Pseudomonadota bacterium | reverse complement strand
CGCCGCCGCAACCAGCACCGCCGCCATGCCGACCAGCGAATGGAAGGCCGCGACAAGCTGTGGCATTTGCGTCATCGCGATCCGCCGTGCGATGATATAGCCGATCACGCCGCCAATCGTGATGGCACCAAGAATTTCAACCGGCGCAGCGAGTCCGGTGATAATCAGCGTCGTGACGACAGCGAGTAGCATCCCGGCCATGCCGAAACGGTTGCCGCGCTGCGATGAGCTGGGTGAGGATAACCCGCGCAGCGCGAGGATGAAGCAGATGCCTGAGATCAGATAGGCGAGCATCGCCCATGCAGGTGTTGAAGAAGCTTCGTGCATCAGTCTTATCCCCGTTTGGTCATGTCAGTCGCGGCCGGAAAATCGGTGCCCTAACGCTCTTTCTTCTTGTACATCGCGAGCATGCGTGCAGTGACGGCAAAGCCACCAAAAATATTGATGCTGGCAAACACCACCGCAATCAGCCCAAGCCATTTTGACGATACGCTGCCACCCGCTGCGGATGCGATCAGTGCGCCAACGATAATCACCGACGAAATCGCATTCGTCACCGCCATAAGCGGCGTGTGCAGCGCCGGCGTAACCGACCAGACGACATAATAGCCAACAAAGCAGGCCATTACGAAGATGCTCAAGATCGAGATGAATTCCATGTTTAAGCCCCTAAAAATGCGTGCTTGGCGATTGCGGGTTCACCCGAGCAGCCTCTCGTTCACAACCTTGCCACCCTGTGTCAGACGGATTGCTTTGGTGATTTCATCATCATCGGGAAGGACAGGGCGGCCCGCTTCCTTATCCCAAAATGCCGAGAGGAAATTGAACAGGTTGCGTGAAAACAGCGCCGATGCGTCGGTTGCCAGACGGCCGGGTACATTCTTGTGGCCAACGATCTTGACCCCGTGCTTGATGACCACTTCGCCCGCAACCGCACCTTCAACATTGCCGCCCGCTTCAACCGCAAGATCGACGATCACGCTGCCGGGCTTCATGCTCGCGATTTGCGCGTCCGAAATCAGGCGCGGGGCAGGGCGGCCAGGGATCAGCGCGGTGGTGATCACGATATCCTGCTTGGCGATATGGCTTGAAACAAGCGCGGCCTGCGCGGCCTTATACTCGTCAGACATTTCGGTGGCATAGCCGCCCGATCCTTCGCCTTCGATGCCTTTGACATCTTCAACAAAGATCGCCTTGGCCCCCAGCGATTCAATCTGCTCCTTGGTCGCTGAACGCACATCGGTTGCCGAAACTTGTGCGCCAAGCCGACGCGCTGTTGCAATTGCTTGCAATCCTGCAACGCCGACACCCATCACAAAGGCCCGCGCAGCCGAAACCGTGCCCGCCGCCGTCATCATCATCGGGAAGGCCTTGCCATATTCGCCAGCGGCATCAAGCACCGCTTTATAACCCGAAAGGTTGGACTGGCTGGAGAGAATATCCATCGATTGCGCGCGCGTAATACGCGGCATGAATTCCATCGCGAGCGCTTCGACATCGGCCTTGGCATATTCATCAACACGCGCGCGTTCGACGAAGGGATTGAGGCCGGCGCAGACCCATGCCCCTGATTTGGCCCCTTTCAGCGATTTTGGATCTGGCCCCTGGACACCGAGGATGATGTCGGCATCCTTGATCGTCGCGGCGAGCGCCCCAACGCTTGCTCCAGCGGCGCTATAGTCGGCGTCGGATACCGAAGCGCCAGCACCAGCGCCGGATTCAACCGACACTGTTGCACCAAGACCTATGAATTTTTTTACGGTTTCGGGGGATGCGGCAACGCGGCTTTCACCGGCGGCGCTTTCTTTGAGAACTGCGATTTTTACCACGTCAACCTGCGATCAGAAAAATGATTATCGCCGCAACGATCGCCGAGGCAACCGTTCCCCACTTCAGCAACCCCATGACATGGGCATAGGTTTCCTGATGCGCGCGCATGTCACCGTGATTATCGCTCGTTCCCATAATTCACCCCTCTGACGATGCAACATGTTGATTCGCAATGCTTAGTGGTGCTTGCGCGACATCTCAACCCCGCATCGCGCTTTTTCAAAGCAATTATCTGTCATAAAATAGCAATCGATTCGGTTGTACCTGCGATCCCAATCACACCGTACGCTTAATCGCCCGTTTACGCCTTTGCGATAAGGCCACGGAATCACGAGTCGGGATGCAAAACTGCCAATGACGCCATCAAGCACCCATACAATGATGCTGATCGACGATGAACCAGCGCAACAGCGTTTGGTCTCGGCATTGGCATCACGCTCTGGCTGGCGCACGATTAACGCTTCGAGCGCGGAAATGGCGATTGCAATACTTGGCACGCGTGATGGTATGGCGCTTGATGCGGTAGTGATTGATCAGGCAATGCCTGGCCATGATTGCGCCGATTTAATCAGCGAAATACGAGGGCGTCGGCCAGAGCTTCCGGTTTTACTCCTCACAGCGCTCAGTTCGAACGGGCTGGCGATTGACGCGATGCGGGCAGGGGCCACTGATTTTATCATGAAGCCGGTTGCTCCAGACCGCTTTGTTACAGCGCTTGAAGCGACCGTCCGTCCTGATGTGCAAAGGGGTGAACTTCGCCCGCTTACCGAGAAAGATTCAGCACCGCTTGGCTTTGGCGAAATCGTCGGGTCAGAACCGGCGTTCCGGTCAGCTTTGGCGATTGCGGCTAAGGCCGCGCGCGCGCGCATACCCGTGCTTATCGAAGGTGAACGCGGCGTCGGCAAGGATATGGTCGCACATGCGATCCACCTCTCGTCGGCGCGCGAAAAACGCCCGTTCATCCGCGTCAACTGCGGAGCAATTCCTGCCAATCTCATCGAATCCGAATTATTTGGCCATGAATGCGGCGCTTTTGCCGGTGCCTTTACGCGGCATGATGGCAAATTGCTTGAGGCTGATGGCGGCACGCTCATGCTTGACGAGATCGAAGCGCTGCCGTTCGAGCTCCATGTCAAATTGCTGCGGGCAATTGAGACAGGCGAAGTTTATCCGATCGGCGCGCGGGGGTTCCGCGAAGTCGATGTCCGAATCATTGCGGCGACCAACCGCAGCCTGCTCGATGATATTATGGCAGTGCGGTTCCGTGAGGATCTTTATTACCGGCTGGCGACGGTTCATGTCACCATTCCGCCGCTTCGTGAGCGGATCGCCGATCTTTCCGGGCTCGTGCGCCATTTGCTGACGCGGATGGCCCGGCATCAGGGTATTCGCAGCCTTGGTATGACCGATGACGCGCTTGCGTTGCTCGCCGAATATAGTTGGCCGGGCAATGTCCGCCAGTTGCAGAGCAGCCTGCTCCGCGCCGGGATCAGCTGTAACCGTGATGCGCTCACGGCGGCGGATTTTCCCGAAATTGCCGTTCATTCCAAAGCGCCACCATTGGCACGGCGGGTCGTCAATGAGGCGGGTGTTTCGCTTTATCAATCCAATGGCCACATGCGCTCGCTTGAAGAGATTGAGGCCGATGTTATCCGCCTCGCCATCGGCCATTATCGTGGCCGGATGACCGAGGTTGCGCGGCGATTGAACATTGGCCGGTCAACGCTCTACCGCAAGCTTGCCGAACTCGGGATCAGCGACGTCGCCTGAGACACATGCCTGAGACGCGCTTGAGAAAACGCACCCGCTGGCTTAGCTAACAGGAATGAACTATAATTTTTCTCAGAAATCGGCGCTGATTACCGGCGCTGCTTCGGGCATCGGCCTCGCCGTCACACAGGGGCTGGCCAAGGCGGGCGCAACGTCACTGATATTGACTGACCGGATCGCGCAGACACTTGATGAGGCAACCGCTGATGTCGCCGGCGCGGTGCGGCTGGCGGGGCATGTGGCCGACGAAGGCTTTTGGGTTGACGCTGCCCATTATCTTGAAACGCTTGATCTCGCGGTCGTCAATGCAGGTGTTTCAGGTAGCGGCGTAATCGACACGCTTGATCTGAGCGAGTGGCGGCGGGTGATGTCAACCAATCTTGATGGCGCATTCCTCACGCTGCGCGCCGCAATCCGCGCGATGAAGGCGCACGGGCGTGGCGGGGCGATTGTGATTGTCGCCTCGGCGTCTGGATTGAAAGCCGAAGCCGGGATCGCGGCCTACGGCGCATCAAAGGCCGGGGTGCTCCACCTGATGAAAATCGCGGCAAAGGAATGCGCAGTCCATGGCATCCGTATCAACGCCATCGCACCTGCGGGCGTCACCACACCGATCTGGCGCAATGAGGCTTTCTTCAATGATCTTGCCCGCGATAGCGGCGGTGAGGCATCGGCGTTCGATGTAATCGCCAAGGCGGGAACCCCGCTAGGCCGCTTTGCAAGCGCGGAGGAGATTGCGGAACAAATCGCCTTCCTGCTCTCGGATGCTGCCGCGACGATCACCGGGGCAACACTCACCAGTGACGGCGGCTATCTGCTCTGATCATTGTCGAACAGTCCGGCAAGCTGCTCAACCATCGTCCCGCCAAGCTGTTCTGCATCCATGATCGTTACCGCTTTGGCATAATAACGTGTAACATCATGGCCGATCCCGATCGCGCACAGCTCAACCGGAGAACGTCCCTCGATCCAGCCGATCACTTGGCGCAAATGCCGCTCAAGATAGGCACCGTGGTTCACAGACAGCGTTGAATCGTCAACCGGCGCGCCGTCCGAAATCACCATCAATATCTTGCGATCCTCGGGGCGGCCCATCAGGCGGTTATGCGCCCAAAGCAGCGCTTCACCGTCAATATTTTCCTTGAGCAAACCCTCGCGCATCATCAGGCCCAATGATTTGCGCGCGCGCCGCCACGGCTCATCGGCCTTCTTGTAAATGATATGGCGCAGGTCATTCAAACGCCCCGGCGCACCCGGACGCCCGGCAGCAAGCCAGTTTTCGCGCGCCTGTCCACCCTTCCATGCCCGCGTCGTAAAGCCCAAAATCTCGGTCTTGACCCCGCAGCGCTCAAGCGTGCGCGCCATGATATCAGCGCTGATCGCGGCAATCGAGATTGGCCGCCCGCGCATTGAACCCGAATTGTCGATCAGCAGCGTGACGACGGTATCGCGAAACTGGGTGTCGCGCTCGATCTTGTAGGACAGCGAAAGCCCCGGCGAAACCACGATCCGTGCCAGCCGCGCGGCATCAAGAATGCCTTCCTCCTGATCAAAATCCCAACTGCGGTTTTGCTGTGCCATCAGGCGGCGCTGCAGGCGATTGGCAAGCTTGGTCACGGCTCCTTGCAAATGAAGCAATTGCTGATCCAGATAGGTGCGCAGCCGGGTCAGCTCGTCCTCGTCGCACAGTTCGGTCGCGGCGATTTCTTCGTCAAACTTGTCGGTCCAGCATTTATAATCAAATTGCGGGGGCATATCGCTGAGCGGCCGGTTGGGCCGCACCGGCATCATCCCGTCCTGGCCCTCATCGCTTGGCTCACCATCCGAATCCATTTCCGAATCGGCTTCCATTTCCTCGGTTTCACCGTCTTCGGCGTCCCCGTCCGAAGGTTCGGCGCGTGCCTCCATCTGAGCGTCCGAATCGCCGCCGTCATCCTCATCGGTTTCGGCTTGGTCGCTGTCGCCCTCGTCCTCATCGTCTTCGCTGTCGTCCTGATCAGTCGGGTCAAGCTCCTCGCTCGCTTCGATCAGGTTGAGATCAACGAGCAATTTCTGTGCGAGCAGCGCGAACGCCGCCTGATCATCAAGCGCAAGGCCAAGCGCATCAATATCGTCGCCGCCCTTCTCTTCGATCCAGCCGCGCACCATCTCAAGCCCGTTGCATACCGAAGCCGGTGGCGCATCACCCGTGAGCCGTTCACGCACCAGCAGGCCGATCGCACTAGACAGCGGCACTTCGTCGGCGGCCTGCGCGCGCGTCATCGGGTCGGATCGCATCCGCATTTCGGTCGCGTAGTTCAGGTTCGCGCGTACCCCCGCCATCGCGCGCGCACCCAGTGCCTCCACCCGTGCACTTTCCACCGCATCAAACACCGCGCCCGCAACCGGATCGGCCGGACGGTGAACGCTGTGAACCGCCGCGTTATGATGTCGCAGCCGCAGCGCCATCGCATCGGCAAAGCCGCGTGCTTCGGACACCTGCTCAAGCGAAAGCGAGCGCCCCGGCATGGGAACCCGGAAATTCTTGCCCACTTGGCTCGGCGCATCGGCGGTGAAGGCCAGCTCAACCTCGGGCTCACGCGCAATCGCGCGCGCGGTGCCCGTCAACACCGATTTGAACGCGTCAAGGGGAGATTGGTCAGCCATAATCAGCTTCGGGCCTTAACGCGGAACTCAGGCGATGCAAAGGGTAGGTGGGGGTGGTGATTAGGGCACCAGCACCGTGTCCACCGCGTCCGCATTGGTCTGCGGGAAGTCGCGGATATAATGCAGTCCCCGGCTTTCGTGGCGTGAAAGCGCTGAACGGATGATGAGGTCAGCCACTTCCACCAGATTGCGCAGCTCGATCAAGTCAGGCGTCACGCGGAAATGCCTGTAATAATCCTCAACCTCGCGGCGGAGCAAATCAATCCGGTGCTTGGCACGTTCCAGCCGCCTGGTCGTGCGGACGATGCCAACGAAATTCCACATGAATTGCCGGATTTCGCGCCAGCACTGCGCGATCACCACTTCTTCGTCACTATCGGTCACGCGGCTTTCATCCCATGCCTGGATCATCGGCGGGGCAGGCAGCGTCTCCCAATTGGCGGCGATATCGCGCGCGCACGCATCGCCAAAAACGAGACATTCAAGCAGGCTATTTGAAGCCAACCGGTTCGCGCCGTGCAGCCCCGATTGCGTAACTTCGCCCGCCGCATAAAGCCCCGGCGCATCGGTGTGCCCGTCAAGATCAACGATCACTCCGCCGCAGGTGTAATGCTGGGCAGGCACAACCGGGATCGGCTGCTTGGTAATATCAATCCCAAGCCCAAGCAGCTTCTCGTAGATATTGGGGAAATGTTCGCGGACGAATTCAGGCGGTTTGTGGCTTATATCAAGATGAACATAATCAAGCCCCAGCCGCTTGATCTCATGGTCAATCGCGCGCGCAACAATGTCACGCGGGGCCAGTTCCTCGCGTGCGTCAAAGCGCGGCATGAAGCGTTCACCCGTGGTTGGCAGTTTCAAATGCCCGCCCTCGCCGCGCACAGCCTCGGTGATCAGGAAATTCTTGACCTCAAGATTATAGAGGCAGGTCGGATGGAATTGCATGAACTCCATGTTCGATACCCGGCACCCCGCGCGCCATGCCATCGCGATGCCGTCGCCCGTCGCGCCTCTGGGGGCGGTTGAATAAAGATAGGCGCGGCCAGCGCCGCCGGTTGCAAGGATCGTCGCGCGCGCGGCAAAGGTTTCGACCCGGTCAGTCGTCCGGTTGAGCGCATAGACCCCGTGAATCCGCCCACTGGTCGAAAAGCGCTGCTGATGCCGCCCCAGCACAAGATCGATCGCGACCATATCGGGGATCAGGCTGATATTCGGATTGGCCCGCGCAGCGGCTTCAAGTGCTTGCTGCACGGCCCATCCGGTTGCATCGTTAACATGGACGATTCGCCGGTGGCTATGTCCGCCTTCGCGTGTCAGATGCCAGCGGTCATTGGGGTCTTTGGGATCATCACCCGCGTTAAACGGCACCCCAAGCGCTGCCAGCCGTTCAATCGCCTGCGGGGCGTTTTCAATAACAAATTCAACCGCCTGACGGTTGTTGAGGCCGCCGCCGGCCACCATCGTGTCGCGGATATGATCCTCAAATGTATCGCCAGCCTCCAGCACAGCCGCAATCCCGCCCTGCGCCCAAGCCGTCGCGCCGTCGCTCAGCTTGCCCTTGGCAAGCACCCCCACGCTGCGCCCCTGCGCCGCCAGTTGCAGCGCCGCCGTAAGCCCGGCCGCGCCCGAACCGATAATCAGAACGTCATATTCAGCCATTGGCAGCGCGTGTTAGATTGAGGAAAACATGTTCAAGATCGGCTTCACGCGTTGATACGTCCGCAATGCCAAGGCCAGCCGCCTGCACAGCACCAAGGACATCGCCTGCGTTCGCAACGGCCTTGGAATAGGTAATCGTAAGGACGCGACCCGCTTTCAATTCGATTTTCTGAAACATTGGCGAATCTGGCGGGGTCTTGATGTCGCGGTCAACGGTCACCTCGACGACCTTTTCCTGCGCCATGCTAAGCAGTTCGCGTGTTGGTTTGTTGGCGATCAGCGTGCCATGATTGATGATTGCGATCCGGTCACACAGTTCTTCCGCCTCTTCGAGATAATGGGTGGTGAGAACGATCGTAACGCCCTGCGCATTGAGTTCGCGAACATACGCCCAAAGCTGTTGACGAAGCTCTACGTCAACGCCTGCGGTTGGTTCATCAAGTACCAGAATTGGTGGCGAATGTACCATCGCCTTGGCCACCAGCAAGCGCCGCTTCATCCCCCCCGACAATGTGCGGGCATAGGCACCCGCCTTATCTTCCAGATGTACCGCGCGGAGCAGCGCCATTGACCGGCGCCGGGCCTTGGGAACGCCGTAAAGCCCGGCTTGAAGCTCAAGCGTCTCAAACGGGGTGAAAAACGGATCAAATAGGATTTCCTGCGGAACAATGCCGATGCTGGCCTTGGCATTGCGGGGATGCTCGTCAATATCGAAACCCCAGATATTGGCGTGGCCGCCGGTTTTTTTGACCATGCCAGCCAATATGTTGATGATCGTCGATTTGCCCGCACCATTGGGGCCGAGCAGGCCGAATATCTCTCCGCGCGGCACGTCAAAGCTGACGCCGTCCAGTGCTTGTTTGCCACCGGCATAGGTTTTTCGGAGCGCGTCGATGCGGATTGCAGCATTGGTCATGACCTGACTGTAACGCGACAAGCCCGCTCTGGTAAAGCGTAGTAAAGCAAAATCCGATATTAACCATGTGGGTTTACTCCGGCTTATCTTCAACCTTTGTAATAGGGAAGAATGGGGTCGCATCCAGCCAATATTTTGCTGCGCAAAGCAGCCGCCACAGCGCTAGGGCTGCTCACCATTGCTGGCGGTGTTGCCCCCGTGCAGGCGAAAACAACACCAGGCCTCGCAAAAACGGTGGTTGTCAGCCGTCTTTCCTTTCTGAACACTGAAGGGCTTGAATTCGGCTCGCTGCTTGCAGGGACAACCGCTGGTACCGTCATCGTCAGCCCTACCGGCGTGCGCACTAAAACTGGCGGCGTTACGCTTGTTGGCGGATTGGTGCAGCCCGCGCGTTTTGCCGGGCGCGGGAGTCTCAATCAAACAGTGCTGGTATCGCTCACCGCGAATAACTCGACGCTGCGGCGGGTTGGCGGAACAGAGACGATGACGCTTGACCAGTTGACTATCGGCAGCACGCCGACTGCGGTTCTCACCACAAGACCGCAATCCTTCCGGATCGGTTCGCCCACCGGGATTTTCAATTTTCCGATTGGCGGACGGCTAAATGTCAACGCCAATCAGGTGCCGGGCGATTATGAGGGCACTTTCAATGTTACGCTCAACTATCAGTGAAGCCCCTTCACATAGGGGGTGTGCCTGCGCTAAGGTGCTCCCATGATTGATCAGCCTGAAACCGTCACCGTCAAATCCCACCGCGTTTCTTGCGACGGAGCCAGCGATATTCCTGGCGGTGCAGCGCTTGGCCATCCACGCGTCTGGCTTGAAATTGATGAACGGGGCTATGTCGATTGCGGCTATTGTGATCGGCGCTTTGTGCTCGACGGCGCGCTGACAAGCTGACTTTTCCGCGCAACGCGGAGCACTTCTGCCAGTAACTCAAATTCCTTGAAGCGCGGACTACCCTTCCGCCATGCCAGCGCAATTGTCCGGCTTGGATGATCGGCCTCAAGCGGATGCGCGCCGACGTTTGTACCGCTCAGAATTCCGGCGAGAATTGCCATTTCGGGAAGCAGCGTTACCCCCAGATCATTGTCGACCATCTGGACAAGCGTATGCAGCGATGTACCAATCATTGCGGCTTCGGCGCGCAATTCAGGGCGGTTGCAGGCCGAAAGCGCATGATCTTTGAGGCAATGCCCGTCTTCGAGTAAGAGCAAACGCCCCTCGTCAATCGCAGCCGCAGTCACCGTTGGCGGGTAAACTTCGCCGCCGGGGAATGCGAGCAGCAAGCGGTCATCAAAAAGCGTGTCGGTTTCAACATCGCCACACGCGTAGGGGAGCGCCAAAAGCACGCAATCCGAACGCCCCCGCACGAGCGATTCGCAGGCCGCAGCGCTCGTCTCCTCGCGGAGGTAGAGTTTGAGTTCTGGCCAGTCCCTGCGCAGGCTTGGCAGGATTTGCGGAAGCAGAAATGGTGCGATTGTAGGGATTACGCTCATCCGCAGCTCACCGGAGAGCGGTTTTCCCGCTGCCCGCACCATATCGCCAAGCTCTTCTGCTTCGCGCACCACACGGCGCGCCTTATCAACAATCCGTTCGCCAAGAGCGGTAAAACGTACGACGCGGCGGCTGCGTTCGACCAGCGTGACACCGATCAGCGATTCAAGCTCGCGTAGGCCTGCAGATAGCGTCGATTGCGTCACACAGCACGCCGTGGCCGCCTTGCCGAAATGGCCATGTTGCTGAAGCGCCACAAGATATTGCAACTGCTTGATCGTTGGCAAATAGCTGCTCATTGATTGCCTTTCTCGATTAATAAGGCAATTCTAAACGATTTAGCAACTTACACAAGTGACTTATAGAGGCTGAACATGCTGGTTATCGTAAGAATTGCACCGACCATCAGCATCAATCGCTGTGGTGGGATACGTTTCGTCAGATACGCTCCGAGCGGCGCTGCAAAGAGGCCGCCAATCAACAGGCCAAAAGTGGCTGCGGTAAATGCCTCAAAGCCGATCTGGGTAATGAACGTGATCGAAACCGCAGTCGTCAAAAAAAACTCGGTGGTATTAACGGTGCCAACCGTCGTACGCGGCGATGACCCTTGAATGAGCAGGTTGGACGTCACCACCGGCCCCCAACCGCCGCCGCCTGCCGAATCAAGAAAACCGCCAATGAAGCCTAGTGGAGCAATGACTTTGGGCTGACGGTGCTCATGCGTGTAACCCCAGGCCCGGTATAGCAAATATATGCCGATGCCTGACAAATAGACCATGACAAAGGGTTTTGCGACGGCTGCATCAATATTGGTTAGGACATAAGCCCCAAGCACGCCTCCGATAATCCCCGGAATTGCGAGCCTTGAGAAAAGCTTCCAATCAACATTTTTGTGCAAAACATGGCTAATGCCCGAGGCCGCCGTCGTGAACATTTCAACGATATGGACGCGCGCAGAGGCTTGCGCCGGTGGCATCCCCATAACGCTTACCAGAAGGGTATTAGTGATCACGCCAAAGGCCATGCCAATCGCGCCGTCAACAAGTTGCGCACCAAAGCCGATGGCGATGAATGGGAGAATTGCAGAGAGATCAAACCCAAAAATTTCCATCGTCATCCTCGATTTATAATCGACTAAAAAGGCCGATTATAAGAATATTGCCCGCAATCCGATTGACCATCATTGGCACAGAATCGCCATCATTCATCACAGGTCTAGAATCCTTCTTGGCAAACGCCTAGATAGAGATGCTTGGGGCTCAAAAAGGTGAAGCCATGATTGATACGCTCATTGCCTATCTCGATTCGATTAAAACGCGTGATCCGGCACCGCGATCACGTTGGGAAATCCTGCTGTATCCGGGCGTTTTGGCGCTTGGGCTTCACCGGATTGCGCATTGGTTTTTTGCAGCCGAACTGTTTTTCCTCGCGCGGTTTGTAAATCATGTCTCGCGCTTTTTCACAGCAATCGACATTCACCCGGGCGCGCGAATCGGGCGCAATTTTTTTATTGATCACGGGTTCGTCGTGATTGGCGAGACCGCCGAAATTGGCGATGATGTCACTATCTATCAGGGGTCAACGCTTGGCGGTACAAACCCGACTGGCGGAGTAGGCGGAAAGCGTCACCCAACCATTGGAGACGGTGTTATCATCAGTCTTGGCGCGGCCGTCCTCGGCCCGATCTATGTTGGTGCAGGCGCGCGTATCGGGGCCAATGCGGTGGTCACCAAAGATGTGCCTGAAGGCGCGACGATGATTGGCATTCCGGCGCGATCTACCCTGGTTGAGGTTAAGCCCGCCACGCAGGATTTCGTTCCCTACGGTACGCCGTGCAGCGAGCGTTTTGATCCGGCAACGCAGCAGTTTGAAATTCTCAAATGCGAACTTGAAACGCTTCAAAAGAAGCTTGCGGCGCTTGAGAATGAGCGCGCATCCGACCAGGGTAAGAAAAGCGCCTGATGGGGGTCGTCACGCCGTTTCCGATAATCAAGGAGGCGCAGACTGTTTTTGATCGTGCCGAGTTAACCCGTATTCTTGATCTCTATGGCCGGATGGTCGCGGCGGGGTATTGGCGTGATTATGCCATTGAAATGCAGCGCGATGTGGCCGCATTTTCGGCGTTTCGCCGCGCCGCTGAACGCCCCGAATACCGTGTTGAAAAGCGCCCTGCGCTGCGTAACCGCCAGGGCATGTGGGCGCTGATCGGAGAGGCGGGCGTCGTCCTCAAACGCGGGCACGAGCTTGGGCCAATCCTCGCGCCCGTCGAACGGCGCTTTATGAAGCTGGTTGAGGGCTGAGCGCACGCGTTCCCAGATGCGGCAGGCGTTGTCGCAGATTCTCGGGTAACAGCCCAACCACCATCCACCGTGCATCCTGCCAAAATGCCGAAAGCAACAGCAATGCTGAACCAATCACAAAGATGGCGAGTGCGACGTTCAGGCTAACCGCGCCGAATTCGCGGAAGAGCGCGATAATCGCGACGACCACATAGGCAAGTGCTGATACCAGCAAGGCGCGTCGGTCAATCGCAAGTGCGATGATCCCCATTGCGACATAAAGCGCAATAACGCTAAGCGCGGTTGCTACGGTCGCATCACCATTCAGCAGGCCCAGCGTCACAAAGATTGGATGCGCGATCATGGGCGCTGCAAGCAGGTGCAGCCAAAATGCGACGTCCGATTTGCGCGTGGTGCGCGCGGGGTCTTGCATGTCCCAGCGCATCGCGAAGAGAAATACGCCAAGCCCGATCAGGATCAGGATCAGGTTCATGGCAATCTCGATGCCGGGTGCCACCGCAAGCAAGAGCGCGATGACCACGCCGGCCAACGCCGCAATGCCAGCAGCTATTGTGATCGGCACATAAAAGCGGTGCCAATGGGCATAGGCTGCGACCACCGTGATCGCAGCGCTTGCTGCTATAAATAAAGCGTCTATGCGATCACTAGTGCTTATCCAGCCATCGCTGCCTAGGCTAATGCTTGTTGCAAACACCCCGCCGACAAAGGCCAGCAGGAATATAATACTGGGCAGTGCCATCCGCCGCTGCTTGGTAAAATATTCGGCCAAGCCCCAGCTAAGCAGCGCGACAGCGAGGCCGCCGAGCGCGGGGTGAATTTCGCCCCCAATCCAGGCCGCGCCAACCAACAGCAATATGCCCGCAATCGCGACGAAAATATCATTAAATCCGCTAATTAACCGGAAATTTTCCTCATCAACCATTGGCGTCGCACGTAGGCCCGAGACATGGCTGCGAAGTGACGCCGCCGCACCGGGAGAGAGTATCCCGGCGGCAACAGCCGATTCCAGGTCTGCTTCACTATACATGGGCTATCCTCCTGTTGGCACAGGGTGTAGCATAACTGTATTATTTAAGCAATACAGTTATTTGCCTTGCATCCGCTGCATTACCGCCATTGATTGTTCGGAGCCGGATTGCGGAACGGTTTCGCCCGTCCGGTCAGTAATTTCGGCCCAATGTGCGGCGACGCCCTCGGGGGTGCGTTCGGCTTCGGGCAAGATGATCCCGTGCGTCAGAGTCACGTTGGCGGTGTGGAAGAAACCGGCACCGGCACCCATGATCACGTTCGAAGGCGCATCTTCAGAGACCAGATATAGCGCGGCAGGCGCAACATTTTCGGGCGCAAACGCTTTGAAGGCTTCGGGCGGGAAGATATCTTCGGTCATGCGTGTGCCGGCAATTGGCGCAAGCGTGTTGACGCGGACATTATATTTCGCGCCTTCAAGATAGAGCGTCTTGGTCAGGCCAGCGAGGCCAAGCTTGGCTGCGCCGTAATTGGCTTGGCCGAAATTGCCGTAAAGGCCGGTTGATGATGCCGTCATCAGGATGCGGCCGTAAGCTTGTTCGCGCATCAAATCCCAAACGGCTTTGGTGCAGTTCGCCGAACCCGAAAGATGCACCTTAACGACCAAGTCAAAATCGGCTGGTTCCATCTTGGTGAAGCTCTTGTCGCGCAAGATGCCCGCATTGTTGATGAGAACATGAACGCCGCCCCACGCTTCCTTGGCCTTGGCGACCATTTCGACCATCTGGTCATATTCGGTGACGCTACCGCCATTTGACATCGCTTCGCCGCCCGCTGCCTTGATTTCTTCAACGACTTTGAGCGCTGCATCCGAATGGCCGGTGCCATCGCGCGATCCGCCAAGATCATTGACGACAACTTTCGCGCCGCGCTTGGCGAGTTCGAGCGCGTAAACGCGGCCCAATCCCCCGCCCGCACCGGTTACAATGGCTACGCGGTCTTTGAAGGTGATGGTCATCTTATGTCTCCGTCGAATCTGATGCGGCATTGTCCTAACGCTTCAATCGGCCTGCGCAAGCGCGATTGGCTCCAAACAGCGTTAATGCTCTCGACATTTATGGTACGAAGCGGTTAAGCGATTGGTGCAGAGTATCGTTTGCGGGGCCAGTCAATGTTTGATGAAGATAGTGAAAACGAAGTAAGCGGGGCAGCAACAGACGCGGGGCGACGGGCATTGATGCTTGGCGCAGTCGGTGCATCGGCGGTGTTGACCGTGCGGCCAGCGCTTGCCCAATCTGCGGTATCCGTGCTCAATTGCCAGATTCCCGTGCCAGATCCTGCGCGCGCCGGGCAATATATCGCAGCCGATGGCACGGTCGTTGCCCCCGGTACAGTAGGTGCATTTGTGCCTGCACCGCGCCCCTTTACCGGGCAGGAAGTAAAACAGGCACTGTCTGGGCTGAACCTTCCCGGCACCAGCTATACGCAAAACCAAGCCTATTTGAACTATATCCGCCGCCTGCAATATGGCCAGAGCGGCTTCACCTGCTTTGCATCGTTGCAAATGCCCGGTCGCTGATGCGGCGCGGCGATGGGGGCGTCAACCTACGCCGCGAGCCTGCCGTTCAAATCGGTTGCGCTTGACGGCCTAAGCGCGATTTACCACGGCGCATCGGGCGCGACGCATGTTGTGGCGGAGCCTGTTCCGCAAATCCTTGAAGCGCTTGGCGGCGATACTTTGACTTTGGCCGAACTTCTCGCCCGGCTCGGCGCGGACTATGATCTGGATGATGATGCAGAGGCGGGGCTAAGCGCGCGGCTTGATGAGCTTGTAGCGCTTGGCTTGGTGATCGCGCGATGAGGCATAGCACGACAGTCACCATCGGCCCGCGCACGTTCCGCATCGGCAGCGATTGGCGCGCGCCGGTGGACGCAGTGGACGCGCTCTACCGCGATTATCCGGCACCTGCGTCGCTGATCCCCGATTATACCGTCCGGCTTGAGGCGGCAAAGTTCGCCCGGCGCTTGATCCGGCCATCTGTCGCTATTTGCGGCGATTATACACTGCCCGAAGCGGTGCCACAGTCGCTTGCCCACGGTCTGATATCGGCTGAAATGGCAATGAATCTCCAGATGGCACTGGGTGAGCGCCGCTTCCTGCTGCTCCACGCGTCAAGCGTTGAAAAAGGCGGCAAGGTGCTGATCATGACGGGCGAGTCCGGCTCGGGCAAATCTACGCTGTCGGCCCTGCTGGCGTCGCGCGGCTGGCGCTTCATGGGTGATGAATTTGCGTTGATTGATCCGTTGACTGGCGATGTTTGCCCCTTTCCAAGGCCGATTAGCCTCAAGAACGAAGCCATAGGCGTGATGCGCGGGATGCTCCCGGCGACACGGTTCGGGCCGTTGCAAGCGGACACCGCAAAGGGCGATATCTGCCACTTGATCCCCGATGACGCAGCGATTGCCGCGATGCACAATCCTGCGCCGCCCGCGCTAATCCTGTTTCCGGCTTACGGCCTGCCCTGCGATATTCGCCCGGTAGGAAAAAGCGAAGCCTTTGTCCGGCTTACCCAGGCGTCCACCAATTACACTGCGCTTGGTGAAGCCGGGTTCGATGCGCTGGCCCGGCTGGTCAAAAATGTGCCGATTGGTGCGATTGACTATCCTGATACTGATACCGCGCTCGCGCTGGTGGATGAATTATGGGCGGCACTGCCATGATTGATGCGCGCCTGCTCACCAAAACGCTCAGTCAGCCAAGCTACGCAACGCGCCTTGATGCGCGCGGCTGGACGTCGCTCCTCACCATTGCCCATGCCGAACGATTGACCGCGAGCCTTGCGTGGCGGCTTGAGGGGCTAAAAGTCCCCCCCAAAGCGGCTGCTATCCTCGCCGAAGCCAAGGCGAGTGCGGAAGTTGGCCGCACCCATGCACTGTGGGAGGCCGAGATGGCGCGGCGCGCGCTTGGGCCTCTAGGCCTTCCACTCATTCTCCTCAAAGGCACAGCCTTCGCGGCCGCTGGCCTTGATGCGGCGCGCGGGCGGTTGATTGGCGATCTTGACATATTGGTGCCGCGTGACTGGCTGAACGAGGTTGAGGCCGCGCTGCTGGGCGCAGGCTGGGAATGGGTCAAGCCCGACCCTTACGATGATGCCTATTACCGCACCCACATGCACGAATTGCCGCCGCTGATCCACGCCGCGCGAGACCGGATGATCGATGTCCATCACACAATCCTGCCGCTGACCGCGCGGGTAAAGCCCGATGCGGCAGCATTGATCGCAGGCGCTGTACCGCTTGGTGACGGCCTTTTCACGCTCTCCCCGCCCGATATGATGATCCACGCGGTGGCGCATCTTTTTGCCGATGGTGATTTGAACGGGGGGCTGCGCAATCTGTGGGATATCGACCGGCTGATCCGCGAACATGGCGCTGTACCTAACTATTGGCCGCAACTGATCGAACGCGCGCGACTTCACGGGCTTGTCCCCCACGTCTCGCGCGCACTGCGGCTCAGCCAGCATTTGTTTGAAACCCCGGTTGATGCGTTCCTCGCCTATGAAGCGCGCAAGGGCGATATTTTCTATATGGGGCGCTTGCTCGCACGCAACGGCTGGGGGCAGGAAACGCGAAAGATCGTCCGGCTCGCCTTCTATATCCGCTCACACTGGCTGCGGATGCCCCCGCTCATGCTCGCGCAGCATTTGTGGGTGAAGTGGCGGCGGGGTTAGCCCATCCCGCGCAGCACCCCAACCAGCTCATCAAAGTGACCGATCACCGCGTCGGCATTCATTTCTTTGAGAGAGTGCATCAAAAAGCCGAACGCGCACGCCACGCTTGGTACGCCGGCATCCTTGGCCGCCATCGTGTCGTAGATTGAATCGCCGATAAACACCGTGCGTGGGCCGCTGCCAAGCACCTGACACCGTGCAATCAATTCTATGATCGTGTCGCCCTTGGGCTTGGCGCGCTCCTTGCC
The DNA here is from genome assembly GCA_038042405.1 of Pseudomonadota bacterium. Taxonomy (GTDB): domain Bacteria; phylum Pseudomonadota; class Alphaproteobacteria; order Sphingomonadales; family Sphingomonadaceae; genus Aquisediminimonas. Next base: position 508 of record JBBTEI010000002.1, on the reverse strand, counting down.
GAGCGTATCAACGCCGATCACCGCCACCATCCGGTCAAGCAGGCCGAGATCACCGAGCGCCTGTTTTGCGAGGCTTTCAAATTTGTTGGTCACCACACCGTAACGCACCCCCATCGCGTCAAGCTGATCAAGCAGTGCGACCGCGCCCGGAAAGGGCCGTGTGTGCACTGAAATATTCTCGGTATAATAGGCCATCATCGCGCGGTAGAGCGGGCGGAATTCCTCTTCTGCGATCCCGCCTGTCGCTTTGAGGCCATGCTCAAGCATCATCTTTGCGCCGCCGCCGATCATCGGTTTGACCTCTTCGACGCTCAGCAGTGGTTTGCCCGCAAGCGCGAGTGTGTGGTTGACCGCAGCAGTCAGGTCTCCGCTCGTATCGAGCAGCGTGCCATCAAGATCAAACCCGACAATATCAAAAGGAAAATCAGCCATGCCGATGTTCATGCCAGCCACCCTATGGAAATGGCAAGCATTTGGTGGCAATGGCGCACGCTATGACAAACACACC
>JBBTEI010000001.1:0-8976 GCA_038042405.1 Pseudomonadota bacterium | reverse complement strand
TCACCATCGGCAGATGCGGCAAAACTCAGCGGAATCGACGGCGCACGACCCAGCGGATGGGTCGCCGTGCCGCTTACGGTTAGGCCGGTGACTGGCAATCCCGCCTTTGCCGCCCGAACCAGAACCCGCCTTGAGCCATCAAGGCTAAGCGTGGCCTTCCAACCCAACTGGCTTTGCTGTTCGGCAGCGGCAAGCCAGCGGTTATAATTCTGGCTGGCAACATAGCTGTTATCGACCACCGTTCCGCCAAATGTGCTGACCGCAAAGCGCGCCATTACGAGGTTCACCGCAATAACGACACCAAAGAAGGTGATGAGGATGGTCGCCATATGCCAGCCGGTAAAACACCGCATCATTTGCTTTCCTCATCTTTGGTTTCAGGGCGTTCAAACATCACGGCATCTGAATCGCCGCGCTCGTCGCCGGTGCGTGCGCGCGTGCTGATGGTAAATTCGGCATGTTCGGGGCCACCAGCCGGGGCGGCGATAAACAGGCGCACTTTTGCCACGCTATCGGCGGCAACCGGGAAGTTTATGCTCTGCCGTGCAAATTCCCGGCTTCCCTCCGAATCCCACACAACCCCGCCGGGCAAGCCTTCAATCGAAACATCGACGATGCGTGGTCGCGTTTCCATGTTGCGGATTTTAAGCGTGTAGTTGTTGCGGATGCTGCCATCGGAGAGCCGTACATAGACGGGGTTGCGATCCTGCTGGACGGAGAGATCAAGTCGCGTCCGCTGGCCAAGCGTGAACAGCATCGCGAGACCGATGGACACCCAAATACCGAAATAGATAAGTGTACGCGGGCGAAACAATGTCTTGAGAATCGGGGTGCCGACGCCACCGGCCTTTTCAACCCCAGCGTCATCAAGGGTGCAATAGTCGATCAAACCGCGCGGTCTGCCGATCTGGGCCATCACCTTGTCACACGCGTCGATACATAGCGCGCACGTAATACAGCCGATTTGCGGCCCTTCGCGAATGTCGATCCCGGTCGGGCACACCGAGACACATTGGTTGCAGTCAATACAATCGCCGGTTTTGAGACTGGTATCCAACGCTTTTTTAATGCCATGGGTTCTGGGTTCGCCGCGCCAATCCTTATAGGTCACGATCAGCGATTTTTCATCGAGCATCGCGGTTTGGATGCGCGGCCACGGGCACATATAAATGCACACTTGTTCGCGCATGAAACCGCCAAAGATGAATGTAATCGCAGTCAAAACGCCGACGGTTGCATATGCAACGGGGGCAGCGTGCCCTGTCCAGAAATCGCGCACCAATGTTGGTGCGTCGGCAAAATACATGATCCACGCGCCGCCCGTCCAAAAGGCAATGAAAAGCCATACACTCCATTTCGAAAGCCGCTTGGCCAGTTTTTTTGCGCCCCACGGTGCTGCGGCGAGTTTGATCTGCGCATTGCGGTCACCGTCGATGAAGCGCTCGACATGTTGGAACATATCCGTCCACACAGTTTGCGGGCATGCATAACCGCACCATGCCCGGCCAACGGCTGACGTTACGAGGAACAACCCGATCCCCGCCATAACAAGTAGGCCCGCCACATAGTAAAATTCATGCGGCCAGATTTCGATCTGGAACATATAAAAGCGCCGGTGCGCGAGATCGACCAACACCGCCTGATCGGGGGCATATTCGCCACGATCCCAGCGAATCCAAGGCGTGGCGTAATAAATCGCCAAAGTCACCGCCAAAATCGCCCATTTGAAACGGCGGAAAAAACCGTCCACGACTTTTGGATAAACGCCTTTTCGCTTTTCATAGAGCCCTTGTTTGGGGCCGGTCAGATCGTCAGGGCTGGACATTGGTCGCGACTTTGAGTGGTGGCGGTGGCGCTTCACCGCCGCCGAGCGAATGGACATAGGCCGCAAGCATCTTGATCGTCACCGAATCAAGCCGGTTGTTCCAGCGCGGCATTACGCCGAAGCGGCTTTTGGTAATCGTTGCCCGGATCGTATCGGCGTCGCCGCCGTATAGCCAGATTTGATCTGTGAGATTTGGTGCACCGAATTCGCGTAATCCTTTGCCGTCAGTGCTGTGGCAGGCAACGCAATTCGTCGCGAACAGTATAGCTCCTCTGGCCGATGCAGCACTCGGCTTTTGCTGGCCCGAAATCGTGCGGATATGCGCGACGACGCTGTTGATTTCGGCGGGGGTCAACACACCGCCAAAGGCTGGCATCTGCGATTGCCGGGTTTCATCATGATCGGGATTTCTGATGCCGTGGGTCAGGGTAAAGTGAATCGTGGATAAATCCCCGCCCCATAGCCAATCATCATCATTGAGGTTGGGGTAGCCCATCGACCCAGCCGCGCCTGATCCATGACACTGGACACAGTGTACTTTGAAGGCTGCACGGCCGCCTTCAATCGCGGCTTTGAGCAGTTCAGGTTTTGCCTCAAGCTGCTCAACGGGAATGGTTGCAAGTGCGCTTGTAATTGGCGCGCGGCGTTTGGCCTCGACGTTCATTTCCTGCGCCAACTGACCACGGCTGGACCAATTCCATAATCCGGTTGAAGCACTGTTGAGCAACGGAATCGCCGGATAGACGATCACATAAGCAATCGCCCAGATGATACATGCCCAATAGGATAACACCCACCAACGTGGCATCGGCGTATCAAGTTCCTCAATACCATCCCATTCATGGCCAACGGTCTGTGTGCCGGTTGGTTCGTCAATGCGCTTGTTATCAACCATGCTCGTCATCCTTGAAGATCATGTTCGCCGCCTGGTCATTGTGCTTGTTCGCCCCTTTGCGGAACGTCCAGCCGACGAGCCCAAGGTAGAGAACCGCCATCATCACCAACCCCCAACTGTCTGCAAAATGGCGTAAGCTGTCGTAATTCATCGCGGCTGCTCCTGCGGCGCTGCTTTTTCAACATCGACGAGTGTGCCGAGCATCTGAAGATAGGCAATCAACGCATCAAGTTCGGTGAGCTTGGCGGGATCACCATCAAAATCGCGTACCTGCGCTTTGGGATAGCGCGCTTTAAGCGCCGCACTATCCGAATCAGGATTGGCCTGTGCTGCCAAATCCTCGTTCGCGGCCGCAATCGTCTTTTGCGGATAGGGCACGCCCACCCGGCGAAGCGCGGTCAGATGGGCAGTCATGTCGCCTGCCTTAAGCTCGCGTTCGGCCATGAAAGCATAGGGCGGCATGATCGATTCAGGCACAACCGCGCGTGGATCGATCAGATGCTGGCGATGCCATTCATCCGAATACCGCCCGCCAACGCGCGCGAGATCGGGCCCGGTCCGTTTTGATCCCCACTGGAACGGATGATCATACATGCTTTCGGCTGCGAGGCTGTAATGGCCATAGCGTTCCACCTCATCACGGAACGGGCGGATCATCTGGCTGTGGCAGTTGTAACAGCCTTCACGCATGTAAATATTGCGCCCGGCGAGTTCGAGCGGGGTATAGGGGCGCATACCCTCCACCTTCTCCACTGTTGAATCGATCCAGAACAGCGGGGCAATCTCGACAATTCCGCCAATTGCGACGGTAACCAGTGCAAGCAGGCCAAGCAGGCTGACATTGCGTTCAATTTTCTTATGATCAAGGAGCTTGTTTGCCATGATTATATACTCCTACTCGGCTGGAACAGCGGTGAAGGGACGGTCAGCCTCGGCGTTATAGGGTGTCTCGGTCATGGGTTTTTCCTGCCGCTGGTGCCCGGCAATCGTACGCCAGACATTATAGACCATGATCAGCGCGCCGGAGAGATAGAGTGCGCCGCCCGCCGCACGGATGACATACATCGGGAACATCGCAGCGACGGCCTCAACGAACGAGTAAACCAGATAGCCGTCGGCACCATATTCACGCCACATCAACCCTTGCATGATTCCGGCCACCCACATTGCCGAGGCATAGAAAACGATGCCGATAGTCGCGAGCCAGAAGTGCCAGTTGATCATACGCAGCGAATACATCCTTGCGCGCCCCCAAAGGCGCGGCACGAGGAAATAGAGACAGGCAAAGGTAATCATCCCGTTCCAGCCAAGCGCGCCGGAATGGACATGGCCAATCGTCCAATCGGTATAATGCGAGAGCGAATTGACCGATTTGATTGACATCATCGGCCCTTCGAACGTGCTCATTCCGTAAAAGGCGAGCGCCATCACCATCATCCGGATGATGGGATCAGTGCGGATTTTGTCCCAAGCACCGTTGAGCGTCATCAGGCCGTTGATCATTCCGCCCCAGCTTGGCATCCACAGCACAATCGAAAACACCATACCGAGCGTCTGCGCCCAATCGGGCAGCGCGGTGTAATGAAGATGGTGCGGGCCCGCCCAGATATAAAGGAAGATCAATGACCAGAAATGGATGATCGACAGGCGGTAGCTATAAACAGGCCGCTCTGCCTGTTTGGGCACGAAATAATACATCATCGCGAGAAATCCTGCGGTCAGGAAAAATCCGACGGCGTTATGGCCATACCACCACTGCGTCAGCGCATCCTGCACACCGGCAAATGCGCTATAGCTTTTTGAGCCTAGCAGGCTAACCGGCATCGACAAATTGTTGACGATGTGCAGCATCGCAACCGTAATGATGAAACTCAGATAAAACCAGTTGGCCACATAAATATGGGGTTCCTTGCGCTTCACGAGCGTGCCGACAAACACGATAAGGTAAGCTACCCAGATAATGGTTAGCCAGAGATCGACATACCATTCAGGCTCGGCATATTCCTTGGCTTCGGTGATGCCCATCAGATAGCCAGTGGCTGCAAGCACGATGAAAAGCTGATAGCCCCAGAAAACGAAGCGGGCGAGGCTGGGGAAAGCAAGCCTCGCCCGGCAGGTGCGTTGCACGACATACAAACTCGTCGCAATCAGCGCGTTGCCTCCGAACGCAAAGATCACTGCCGACGTGTGCAGTGGCCTTAACCGTCCGAAAGTCGTATATTCAAGATTGAGGTTGAGCGCGGGAAATGCCAGTTGCAGCGCAATATAAAGCCCCGCCAGAAAACCGGCGATGCCCCAGAACAGGGTCGCGATGACGCCCCATCGGATCGGATCATCGTCATAATGCGATAGATCCGCGCGGCTTGCCGAAATTGCAAAGCGTTGTGTGACAAAATCAAAACCGCGCGTTGCGGCGAATGCCGCCAGCAATGCGGCGATACAAATGATCGTCAGATGGGCTGAAAAGCCAGCGTCAGCGCTGCCCAAAATTCCAAAAAATGCGAAAACCGCAACAGCATACCACGCGCCAGCGCGCGTCAACAATTGATCCATGATCTTTCCCCGTGCAACCCTTAACCACTGAAGCGGCAAAAGGGTTCGCGGCGCAGATGGATTGTTTCGGAAAGTGCATCATTGATCTGAATCAAGAAAAGCGAAAAGCCGGTTTTAAGCCGCCATCGCCAATTGGGTCAGTCGCGAACGATCATGAATAATCACATGCTTGCGGTCGGGCAGGGCGATCAAGCCTTGGCTTTTCAGCTTGGTAAGCTGGCGGCTGACGGTTTCGATGGTGAGGCCAAGCAAATCACCAATTTGTTGCCGGTCAAGCGGTAGATCAAATTGGTTAAGTGAGTTAATATCTGCGTGACACCCTTGCTCCCCAAGCCGCGTTGACATTTCGAGCAGCAGAGTCGCGATGCGTTCACCAGCCGATTTTTTCCCCAGAAGCAACATCCATTCGCGGGCGCGATCCAGTTCTTCAAGCGTCCGGCGAAGCAATTTATGTTCCAGCTCGGGATGTTCACGGGAAAAGCCGTCAAACGCCGAACGCGTGAACACGCACAGCTCCGCATCGGTAAGCGCCGTGACGCTGTAAGGGCTGTCTTTGCCAAACGGGCGTCCGATAAAATCAGACGGAAATACAACCCCGACGATTTGTTCGCGGCCGTCGGCCATGCTCATCGAAACCTTGAGAACGCCCGCAATTACGTTGGCGACAATCAGCGATTCTTCGCCTTCCCAGACGACAGTCTGCCCGCGCCCAACCATCTGCTTACGGCCCAACTGACCAAGCGCGCTGAGTTCGTCAGGCAGTAGCCCGGCACAAATGGCACGATTGCGGACGACACATTGGGAGCAGTCTTTCATAAACTTGCGCTAGGCCAAAATGTCCCCCGCGACAATGTCCACAGACAAAGTGGACACGCTAAACCGGCTCTCCCGCCGCGCGGGCGCGTTCAAGCAGGGTGGCCTCCGCCTTGGGCAGCGTCCGGTAAGCCACGATAAGCAGGCCTATCGAGATTGGCGCGACCGCAAGAACCGAAAGGATGCCAACCGACAAATCTCCTGTAATCGACGACACTTGCCCGGCCATATAGGGCCCGAGCGAAAGCCCGACGAGCGTCGTCGCCACGAAAAAGGTGGCCGTCGCGATCCCGCGCATGCGTGGCAAAACAAGGTCCTGCGATGTTGCCGCCGTCCCGCCGAGTGCTGCGCTTGTAAAGATCGCCGAGACGAAGTGGCCGATGTAAAAAATTGCCGGGGTCGATGTTGTGAAGGCTATTATGAACGGAATAACTCCGATCATAGGCGCAAGCATTACGACAAGCAGTCGACCCGCCGGGTTGGTTTTGCGCAAATGGTCTGCAAGCCTGCCGCCTGCAATCACGCCGAGGAAGCCAGCGAGCGCACCCGGCGCGCCTACCAAGAAGCCCGCCTCGCTTTTTGAGACAAGCAGTACGCGCTCGGCATAGGGGGCAGCCCAGAAGCTGACCGCATAGCTTTGGAACGCGATGAGGCCATAGCCGAGCGTTGTGCAGAGAAAGGCAGGCGTCCCCCAGATTAGGCGAAACGCAGGCAAATCGCGGTAGCGCAGGGCGCTTGCCCAGGAAAATACGGCATAAACCCCAATACCAACCGCAATCCACTGCAAGGTTGATCCCGTAACCCGAATAAGTATCGCAGCAGCCCCGATGACGGCTACGGCCGCAATGACGTTGGTTACAAAGGCCCGTCTCCCCAATCGCGCGGCACTGATCAGCGTCAGCGGCGGTAAAACCGTCATCAGCTCAGCAAAGAAATTGCGAAACGGATGATCGGCAGGGGGCGTCTTGATCCCGTCAGCCTGCCCGCGAAACGGTTCGCGCAGCGTTGACACCCACAGCGCCAAAAGCAGGCCCGGAATGCCGACCGCCATAAACGCCGCTTGCCATCCAGCCAGTCCGAACGGCCCCGAACGATCAGGAAAAGCCGCATCCCAACGCTCGACGATCTGTCCACCAACCAACAGCGAAAGCCCGCCGCCAAGATAAAGCCCCGAGGAATAGATCGCCAGCGCAGTCGCGCGTTTTTCCTTGGGAAACCAGTCTGAAATCAACGAATAAGCCGATGGGCTTGCCGTCGCCTCGCCAATGCCGACGCCAATCCGTGCGCCCGCGAGCATCGTGCCATTTTTGGCGAAGCCCGAAAGCGTCGTCATGATTGACCACAGTCCAAGTCCGGCGGTGAGCAGGCGGGTGCGGTTCCAACCGTCAGCGAGTTTGCCAAGTGGAATACCGAAGAGCGAGTAAAACACGCCAAATGCTGTGCCATAAAGAAAGCCGAGATCGGCATCGGTCAGGTCAAGGTCGCGCTTTATGTCATTCGCGAGAATCGAAATGATCTGCCGGTCAACGAAGTTGAGCACATAAACGAGTACGAGCACCGACAAAACATACCACGCGTAACGATCAGCCTGATAGGGCGCAGGCGCAGTGGCTACCGTCTCATCCGGCTGACTCATTTTTTCCGTCTCCCCAACGCGTGAATTTCTCGTCCTACCTTTCGGTAGCATAATGCCGCCGCCGCGCAACTCCTGTGCTTTTCGATAAAACGGCCCGGCAAGTCGACCCGAATGTCGTGTTTCGCTTGAAATTTTAATGAATCCTCACGATATTGAGCGCATCCGGCTATCATGCCGGGCAATAGGAGTGAGTTCTCATGGCCAATTGGTCTGATCCCCGGATGGTCGGCGCGCCACCTTCTGCCGTCGGCACCGGTTCACGCGACGTCGCATACGATGCGGGTCTGCGTTCTTACATGCTTTCGGTTTATAATTACATGGCCTCGGGCGTATTGCTCACGGGCATCGTTGCCCTGCTGTTTGCACAGAGCGGCATGGCACTGGATATCATGTCTGGCCCCGGCCTCACAAAATATCTGATCATCTTTTCGCCGCTGGCATTCGTTATGGCGATGAGCTTTGGTATGAATAAGATGTCCACTGGCACGCTCCAGATGATGTTCTGGGGCTTTGCCACCGTGATGGGCCTTTCGATGTCGACGATCTTCCTCGTTTACACCGGCGCGTCAATCGCACAGACCTTCTTCGCGACGGCGGCGGCATTCGCGGGGCTTAGCCTGTGGGGCTATACCACCAAGAAGGATTTGTCGGGCTTCGGCACCTTCCTGATCATGGGCGTTGTCGGTCTGTTGGTCGCTTCGGTGATCAACATTTTTATGCAATCAACAACAATGAACCTTGTCATCAGCTTCGTCGGCGTGCTTATTTTTGCGGGCCTTACCGCCTATGACACGCAGAAGATCAAATCGATGTATGCTTATGTCGCTGGTACAGACATGATGGGCAAAACCGTGATTATGGGCGCACTCAGCCTCTATCTCGATTTCATCAACATGTTCCAGTTCCTCCTCAGCTTCCTCGGCAGCCGCGACTAAACCTCGCTGGTTCTGAACTAAACAAACGGCCCCGGCGGAGCAATCCGCTGGGGCTTATTTTATGAGGCAGAATAACCCGCGCCCCTTGAGGGAGAGGGTGCACGAAGTGCCGGGTAAGGGGTTTGCCTTAACAAGGCTCGAAGCCTCCAAAGACAATTTCAAACCGACGCTCGCTTCGCTGCGCTCTGCGCGCCCTCAACCTTCCGCCGCCGACGCGCCTCCATCACTCTCCCGCAATGTTCCCGAACCTCCTAAATGGCTATCAGGCTAGTTGTTTAGTCCCGGCATTTGATGGTGTAATATTCAGCCGTCAATGGAA